>JBLIMJ010000043.1:0-4500 GCA_047638595.1 Acidimicrobiales bacterium | reverse complement strand
CAATGGAAGCAGTGTTGAACACCTCCATGCCCACCTTATCGTAGGGCAGAAAAAATCAGAAAACACTGAGGGGCTCAAGGTAAAGCTTGGATATAAAAATAAGTCATAAACACTCCAACAAAGATAAAGCCGCCCTCGCTTCTCGGGGCGGCCTTTTTTGCGTCAAACGATCAAAGTGACGAAATACCTGCGACAATAGTCACAGCGTCACCAACCTGAATCCATTGGAACTTCCACGATGCATCTTCTGCAAGCATGCGCACACAGCCATGTGAGGCGGCGTATCCAGGTAAGTCTTGTTCATGGGTGAAATAATCACCATTGTATTGCACGGCAAAGAACATTCGAGCGAGTCCATACTTAGATGAACGGTGCCAACGATCTTTCCAGAGTGCTTTAAAAGAACCAACCCGCGTTCGTCCATTTTTCCCAGACGAAACAGGGCCCCAGTGCACCAACGTACCATTTTCGTATGCACCAAAGTATTGCTCCTCCAAGAAGACAATGAGCTGTCTTTCTGCATGAGCTTCAATACGCTTTGGTACGGGCACATACTGATACGCCATGGTAGAAACAGGAATGATAACAGTCATGCCAGATTTCAAATGCTTCGCATCTACACGATTCACCTTCATTGCCAAAAATGCAAACTTGCTGTTTGCGGTAATTGACTCCCACGTATCACCCTGCTGCACCGTGTATGAGGTGAAACCGGCAGGGACAGTGATAAATGTAGTAATCTGTTTTGGTGCATGGGCTGATACTGCTGTGCAGAACAAGAAAAAGGATAAGAACCCAGTTAATATGTATCGCATTGTAACCTCCTACAGTTTTATTGTTGAGAATTACTCAACTTTTTAATAATACATAAATAAATGGCGTGGCGCAGTTTATTTTTCTAAATACATCACTTTTTAAAATCCGTCAAGTGAGTTTTGTATCTACAAGCTTGCATTATATATACACCTATAGCACTATAGCTCAAGAAGAAAACGTCAACGTCTGGAGGACACCATGGCACCAACACAACATGAACTGACCGATGAACAACTTTTCTGTCTTGAAGGATGCCGGGGATACAAGCAGTACCACGGCATGAGTGAAGCTTTCGAGAGTGATACAGATGAAACAAAATCCTGTATCTTCTGCAATCTGAACCGTGAACGCAACGAAGTGGTCTGGGAAGATGACCTTGTAGCCGCATGGCACGTCCACGATGATTTCATGCGTGATGAGTTAGCAATCCACCTCATCATCATCCCAAAGCGACACATGCGTTTTGTTGCTGATCTGACCGATAAGGAAATTGTCAGTATTCTGCATGCCGTTCAATTTCTAAAGGAAGAATTCAACTATCAGGGTGGGCTGTTCCATGCACGCCAAGGTGACATGCGTCTGAATGCCGGCACAGTGCCACACTTGCACTTCAATGACTTTCAGCCCGACCCACATGCAATTACTTCGCTGAGCAAACATGCTCAAGAAGACGAAAAAGCAGAGGTCCGTGTTCCTGTCTACAAGGATCCACGTGACCGGCAGAAAAACATCGACCGCGCAGCACGCTTTGCAGGGTTTTACGAGAAAGGTGTCACCCCCGACGAGTTCAGCCGTTTGCTCAAGGGAAATAAAGTCACAAAAGACGGGGTGGACTTGGTCGGACTTGACTAAAGTTTATCACCCAGAAAAAAAGGCGCAGAGGAAACCCTCTGCGCCTAAAATTTATTTAAATATCCCTACTCCTCCACTATTAACCGAATCACACAAAAGCTCGGTGGAAGTAATACAGAAATAGCTTAGGTTATTTCTACTCTAATTACTTCCACCCCTTCTCCCTTTAAAAATTCATCCCCTTCCAACACTGCGTAGCCTTTCATAAAATACACTTTCTTAATACCGGCCTTCGCAATCAGTCGTGCACAATACGGGCACGGGAAGTCAGTAAGGTACATCTCTGCACCCTCTGTCACTATCCCCCGCTTTGCAGCCTCAGCAATCGCAACTACTTCAGCGTGAGCCGAAGTCACGTAGTTTACATTGATACCTCTTTTGAAAAGTGCCCGCGTGTCGCCGATAATCGCAGGCATTTCTTTTTCTGGCATGTGCTCATTATGTGTAACAAACAACACTTCCCCATCTTTCACTAACGCAGCCCCTACTTGTCGCCACCAATCGGTTGCATTCTCTGCTTCGTTGAGAACATCCGCAAAAACTTCTTTTTGGAAATCAGTAAGAGAAATAGTTTTGTGTGCCTCAACTGTCTTTTCTTCTCCAGTGTTATCACGATTCCATCGTAGGAAGATATCTAAGTATCCTACTTCCTTGTCTTTAAAATATGCCTCAACCACCACTCGTCCAATATCTTCACGCGGTGTAAATATCTCTACATCCTTATCTTGAATCTCTTGGATAACTTCTGGAGTTAATTCCTTCACCGTAAGTGAAGTTACTGCGGATAGTGAATCTTTCACAGTCTCTAGTGACAACGCTCGAAGTCTATCTTTTCGATTGATGTAGTCGAGTTCCTTGTGCGCTCCCAAGATAACGTCACCTATCAAAAAAAGTTCTTGCACTCCCTGTGAGGTAAGTTCGTTAAGGAAATCAAAATACCCTTTGTGAAGTACTGGAATGTACGCAATTGCAATTTTCCTAGACATCTTTCCTTATCTGAATTAAACGAAGTTTTGCACTCGTACTTGTTTCTGACTGTGGCTCCATGAGCACTATTTCTTTACAGTATCGTGCTTTCTCATCTACCACTCCCTCTTTATGTTTTGTAGATTTTGAAACTACCAATATGTCAGGCGAGACAATCTTAATCAGGTTATTACTCCCGTCACTGGTGTGCTTGAGCGTAATAACGTCAGCATGGCGCATGTGTGCAAGAATGAGTACTCGTTCATTTTCTGGCACTACCGGACGGTCTGGTCCTTTACGTGAACGCACTTTCTCATCACTATCAACACCAACTATCAAAATATCGCCAAGCTCTTTAGCTTTCTCCAAGTACTGCGCATGACCGATATGGAACATATCAAAAGTTCCTGAAGTAAGCACAATTTTTAGACCCAGGTTCTTCCAGTACCCCACTAGTTCCTCCAGCTTTGTATGATCCTCAATGTATCGTTCCTCAAAACTTGTTTTATCTCCGAATATTCCTGTATTAATCGCCATATTTCAGTTTATTAGTCCCCAAAGTATACCCTCTCTATACGAAGTCACAAGGGACAGCCTCTGAGCAATATGCCATAATCATAACTATATAAAAATTGATATATGCATACACCACGGATCAGTATTATCGCTGCAATTGGAAAAAATAGGGAATTAGGAAAAAATAATGAACTCATTTGGCCTATTCGTGACGACCTCAGGCGTGTAAAAGATCTGACTACTGGACATCCCATTATCATGGGCCAGAACACCTATGAATCAATCGGAAAGCCACTTCCTAACCGAACAAACATCGTTCTCACACAAGATACAAATTACCACCCTGAAGGATGTGTCATGGCGCACTCTCTCGATGAAGCTTTTGAGATAGCTCGATCTGTGGAGGATGAAGAAATTTTTATTTTCGGTGGTGCATATGTATACACACAAACTATCGACATGGTTGATCGACTCTACCTCACTCTTGTACACGATACCGATGAAGACGCAGACGCCTTTTTTCCTGAATACACACAGTTCACCAACGTGATAGAAAAAGAAGAGCGAGACCAGGATGGTCTTGTTTATGATTGGGTAGTACTTGCAAAGGAAAACTAAAGCAGGCATAGTGGTCACAGAAAGTGAGGTGAAGCATGCCAGAAATCATTAGTAATGCACAAGACAAGAAATGGGCCCGGCTGAGTAACCTCACCGAACGTCACTTTTTGCACCTTGGTATACCCCACCACTCAATTGAAGGAGGGTTGCAAGGAATGAAGTTTGAAGACCCACAGGAGCAAAAGCGGCTGTTCTTACTTCCTGGAAAAGATGCACAGCAAGCTGGTCAAGGCCAAAACTGGACTCATGACCGAACTCTGTATGGCCATGATGGTAATCCCATGAAGCGTGGTTCTGACGAGCTCGAGTTTCATGTTAACGGACTCTTTACTGCCGCGTATGTTGATGACCCCACGTTCGCTAACGATTTGCGCGCAACAGATCACGGAGAGCTGTTGCACAGCATCGGAAGGGCAAATCAACTTCATACCGTTCTTACAAGGAATGATCTGTATGCAAACATCGGCCGACTACGGGACCGAGCGCACAGGGAAGATGCTCAAAAAATGAACGAGATTGTTTGCAACTCGTTCTAAACAACACAGGCGGTCCCGTTGGGTCCGCCTGTCATTTTTATTTCAAAAACTTTTCATACAAAACCCTGAACGTATCGTCTTCAAATGGAACAAAGAGTGTATCCTTTTTGTTTTCTTCGGTGAACATAAGGTCTGGTACTCCACGTGCGATGACTACTGGTTGACATTCATCGACTTCCCCCATAACCACTGTTGC
>JBLIMJ010000042.1:0-4919 GCA_047638595.1 Acidimicrobiales bacterium | reverse complement strand
AAGAACTCATTAAACACACCATATGGTGGCTTATGTTCCAACACTTCATTTGAGATAGCTTCAGCAACTTGTCGTGCGCCTCCCTTAGAGTAATGATCTTTACCACCTCCTTCAAAGTGCACGCCGTTAGCCATAAACTTCGCCGCCCATTCTGGCTTCCATGGCAATGAGGCATTACCATCAAAAGGTGAAATGCGCCCATTGTGGCCACATCCTTCTGCCCATGTGATTGTGTCTGATGAGCATGTGTAGTCCACCATTTCACCATCCCAGCCTGTAATACGAGTTGCACTTAAATTTCCGCAGCTTTCACATACGACATTAAGTGGGTACCAATCAGCAGCTCGCTGACTTCCTGATACTTCTTTATAGATTTTGTGTACGATTTCTTTCTTATCTAAAACTGCTCGGATTGCATCATTCATTCGACCACTTCGGTACAACTCAGTAGCTCGATAGACTTCCGCACCAAATCCAATGCGCCCAACTACTTCTACATACTCCTGTCCGTAGAGCTCAGCAAAATTTTCGTACCCCTCTACTGGTGAAGGAATTGAATATAGCGGGCGTCCCATATACTTCTTATACTCAGCTTCATCAAGATACCCAGGAATACCATCCATTGGGTCAAAGTCATTGATCTCAAAAAGGAACTTTACCTTAATTCCACGATCATTAAGTACATCCGCCACAATAGCGTGAAGAGCAGCACTACGAAGAGACCCTACGTGCACCTGCCCTGATGCTGTTTTTTCGTCACGCACAATAATAGGCTCTCCTGAATCAATCACGTCTTTATATCGTCTCTCTACTTCATCTGCAATTTTATCTGCCCAAAACATAGTGGTGCTATTCTAGCGGTAAATGGTTATTTTGCAAAGGCAAAACAAAGAACGGTTCGCAAAGCGAACCGTTCTTTGTATTTAGCATTACCTGAAAATTTTCTAGGTGATTGGTATGTGAAGCGTGCGAAAAAACCTATCTTACTTACTCTAACCTGTTGTTAAAGTGACCTAGATACGAGGCAGAAAAGAAAAAAATCCCGAGTCGTACGTACTGGTACGGTGAGGGACTTTTTTCTTTTCTAACGAAGTAGATAGGGTGCTTTCACAACAGGTTTACTCGATTTTAAGTAGCTTGTACTTCTGCTTTCCTCCCGGGGTCTCAAACTGAATCTCCTCTCCTTTCGCTTTCCCCATAAGCGCCTCACCAAGTGGTGAAAGGTATGAAAGTTTCTTGTCTTGAATATTTGCTTCCTCAGAACCTACTATGGTGTAGCAGATGCTAGTCTTATCTCCAGTCTTTTGAATACAAACTTCGTTTCCAAGTCCAACAACATCATTTTTATCGGTTGAAACAATTTTTGCTTCTTTGATAACTTGCTCAAGGTGACTGATTCTTTCTTCAATAGCAGCCTGCATATCACGAGCCTCTTGGTACTCTGCGTTTTCAGAAAGGTCTCCAAGACTTCTTGCATATTCAAGTGATTCTGCTACTTCTTTCCGGCGAACTGTCTTCAGTAGTTCAAGTTCTTTCTTTAGTTCTTCGAACTTTTCTTTGGTCAAAAATGCTTGTGTGTCATTCATATTAAATTTGTTTGTGCTCATTATACGCGGAAAAAGTAATGGGTCAAATACCAGAGTTTTCCACAGTTATATTTTACTCATGTTCTTCGGTCGATACTTCAATTCCTAAATACTCGGGTGTATTTTCATACATCCAATCCATAATATCTCCCATAAGTCTGGTTCCACCAAGGCTATTACTGTATGGGGCGTTCTCCATTAGTACCACAAAAGAATATTGAGGGTCCTCGTACGGCCAGTATCCTGCTGCCCATGTGTTCAAACGAGCTTTTGCAGAGTCAAGCTCTGCTGTGCCAGACTTCGCAGCAACTTTCACATATGGCTTCTCAAGCGAACGTGCGGTCCCTCCTGGATAGTATGTGGTCATATGCATACCTTCACGTACAACCTCCAAACTTTCTTCGTCTAGAAGCTTTTCTACAAACTCAGGTTCTTGATCCTTTAAAATATGCGGCTTAAAAAAACGTCCTCCATTAGCCAATGCTCCATACGCCACTACTATCTGTAGTGGCGTCACCTGCCAACCGAACTGACCGATAGCTGTCTGGTATGTGTTACCAAGCCGCCAAGGTTCATCAAACACCTCTTCTTTCCACTCCGGTGACGGCACTGTGCCTGTTTGTTCATTTGCGAGCACTACTCCTGTTTTCTTCCCAAACCCAAACAAATCATAGTACTCATTCATCTTAACAATACCCATACCTTCCTGGTCACCATACCCACCACTGATGTAGTAAAAATACACATTGGAAGAATAAGCAATAGCTTCTCGCATATCCATTTTCCCGTGTGCGCGCCAGTCGGTAAATATCGCTGGATTACTTGGATTCCACGGGTTAGGGATAACTATCTCCCCAGTACTTACAATAATCTTGTTCGGACTTATTACTTTTTCTTCGAGTGCTCCGTATGCTAAAAACGGCTTCATAATTGAGCCAGGGGTATACACACCAGCCAGCACTTTATTTAAAAATGGGAAACGATCATCAGTATTGTACTTAACTATGAGATCAACATCATCACCATCAGCCATAACTTCAGGATCGTATGAGGGGTAACTACTCATAGCAATAATTTCTCCTGTGTGCACATCCATTATGACTGCTGCACCACTACGGGAGCCTGACTGTAGTGTAGAGGTTGCAATAATGTCATGCATTGCCTCGGACAAGCGTACGTCCAGAGAGAGAGTGAGTTCCTTACCTGCAACAGGGGCATCTACAATATGTTCACCAATTACTTCACCCAGCGCATCAGTTTCAATCAGCTGTTGTCCATTAACCCCACTGAGTTGTTCATTGTATGAAGACTCAACACCGTTACGTCCAATGTACTCCGTTCGATAATAAAATCCTTTCTTGTCTTTTAACGGGTAACTTACATACCCAATGAGTTGCCCCAGCCCCAGCCTATCAGTATACGCACGCACGGGAAAAGTATATACATCATCTTTATCAGGCTCATTCCATGCCAAAAGCTCACCATTTCGATCGTACACCACACCACGCTCTGCAACAATAACAGTTTTATCTATACTGTTATTTTCGCTGATACTGCGGAAGGTATCCCCTTCGACAATTTGTAAGGTGAAGATTTTTGTTAAAAACCACAATGCGATAAGGATAAATATAGCTGCAACAACCCCAACGTTGTATCGTGTTATCGGCAACTCCATCTTTCCTTCCATACGACCACGGTTAAAAGACGGAAGATTTGATGCATCAAGCAATATCTCTTCGAAGTCAACACTCTTTTTGTTTTTTTTCTTCCAAAACACGATTTATTGATTGTACACTGACAGGTGTGGTTTCAACCACTGCATGCAAAAAAGACCTACTGAAACCAGTATGGTGTACACAAACCATCCATCGCTTGCATACCCAAAATACGCGTCTATAGCTGCAGCTAAAATAATAATCTCATACCCTAGATACATAAAAATGTATCCCGCAACACCTATAATAAAAAGCCAGACAGGTCCAGAAAAACCGACAAATACAAGTACTAAAAATAGAATTACTCTTACAATATTATTCTTCATATATCTCCTGTGAGTCTGCACTACTTGAGCTGGTAGTTCCTGATTCTGTATCGACCAAAATATCATCAGGGACAGGGACCGTGAAGACTGTGGACTTTGTCTCCTCTAATATCGCTTGTGCCTCTTCAAATGAAATACTTTGTAGTGGTGTCTTGCCAATAGCAACCAACCGTATGCTTGCTATTGGAATTTTGGGCGATACATATCCATATTGCTCCGGTCGAGAAGCTTCCGACTGTACATAACTGACTGCACCATAAACACCTGAAGTTACTGAAGGTAGCACTACCAAATCACCTTCAGACAACACAATACCTTGAGGAACTCCCACACGCATTTGCCCACCCCCCATACCTACAGCATTGGTATAAATGTCAGGTCCCATAATATATACCGTTGTTTTAAATGCAGGGGTCGTCACAAGTTCAACCAAAGATGTGTGCGTGGTGGCATTTTTAATAATACCAATCACGTTGTTTTCACCTATATATACTGGTGCACCGTTCACCACGCCGTTTTTTGTACCACGATCTAGCATGAGTGAGTCGTATGGCAACACTCCCGATCGCCCAATCACTCCTGCTAATACCCGTTCCTCACCTTCATATCCCAAGAGACTACGTAGTTCAACATTTTCCCTTGCAAGTATTTGTACCGTAGAACGATCCCCACTTACAGCAGATAGATCAGCTTTGAGTGAAGAAATTTCATGTATTAGTTCTGAGCGATTTCGAAAATACTGTGGCAAACTCGATGCTGATTGTGTTACCCATGTTTTTGATATATTTATCGGTGCCACAACAATAGCAACAGCTATATTTACCAGTTTCGGCATAAGCAGAATCACTAAAATACACCCCACCGCAATAACAGTGATGCGTATAAGTTTTTTATTCTGAGAGATACGGCGAGAGTTCACCCTCGTTATCGACGAGAATTTCTTCATATAAATCTAGGTTCTCTAATACAATACCAGTTCCTCGAACAACTGCACGTAATGGATCAGGTACGATGTACACGGGGACCTTCATCATTTCTTCCAACAGAGGGGCTAAACCAGGAATCAACGCTCCTCCTCCGGCAATGTGAATACCTCGTTGCATTACATCTGCAAGAACCTCTGGTGGTGTTTTCTCAAGGACCGAACGAACTGCTTCAACAATCGAATCCACTGAATTAGAAATTGCCTCTCTGATGTCACCTTCAGTAATAACCACTTCACGCGGGAGTCCAGTAACCACATCACGCCCACGAACCACCATCTCTTTTTCGTCATCACCATGAAGGATTGA
>JBLIMJ010000041.1:0-5016 GCA_047638595.1 Acidimicrobiales bacterium | reverse complement strand
ACGTATCGTCTTCAAATGGAACAAAGAGTGTATCCTTTTTGTTTTCTTCGGTGAACATAAGGTCTGGTACTCCACGTGCGATGACTACTGGTTGACATTCATCGACTTCCCCCATAACCACTGTTGCGGCAGCCGCCAAACCATCAACTAAGTTTGACTGTTCGATTTTTATTTTTCTCCCGAATAAATCTTTTTTTCCGATATGATCTATAACTGGTTCAAACCCCCAGAACCCAACTGAAATACCTGACGCTCCACGACGTAGTGGTTGCGAGTGACTATCAGTAATCACCACACCAATATTTTTTACATCAAAACGTTTCTTTAGATACTCATGAATTTCCTTTGCACTGAAAAATGCATCCTTTGGCAACATGACTAGATACTCACCCGAGTTACTCTCATCAATTCCTGACGTCCCAATAAAGGCACTTCGCACAACTGTTAGTGGAGAATACCAATACGAACGAGGTACGAGTAAATCTGCTTCAGAAGCTACAAGTTCAGCCTTATCTACCTCATCGAGTCGAACAGTTCGCCCTTCGCTGATGGCGACTATTTTTGAGGAGATAAGAATCACATCTCCCTCTTGCACGTCAGATAAATATTCATCAAGCACCGGAAAAATATCATCTTGCGGTGGATTCATAATTCGAGTCTTGATAGGTAGTATCTGCATAACGTTAGCTAGATTAGCATACATAGAATAAAATGAAAAAGCGCCCCGATCTTCTGGGACGCTTCTAATTCTTTCAACTTAAGGATTAGGAACTACACTTCGATTGAACATATTTCCAATCATCGGCTTTGACAAGAAAAACTAGAAACCTCCCTCGCCTGCAAATCAACTTCAAAATGAGTGTTCGAGCAAGCATTTCCTCAAGATACACCCGTAGCACTCTGTGATCTGATGCATTTTTTGTGTGTCGGAAAAGCTGTGTGTCGGTTAGACGCCGCGCCTTTGTTTTTATGCAATCGATTCTATCTCGATGCACTCTTTCTGTTCTCCCCATTTTTTGAGGCCGAATCCCTAGTTGTGTTTTTTTAAACAAAATATTCCTCCCTAATGAGTTCAAAATTCCACAGGTCCTGCACATATACTTTATACCAAAAAACAAAGCACTTCGTCAAATGACGAGGTGCTTTGTTTTGTATATTTGGAATTACTGACCTCCTGCAATACTCTTTACAGAAGCTGTCCGTCTTACAGACGCTGTTCAGGTTATCACTGCAAGCAGTAGGTAACCTTTTCAAATAGTCTCCCAGACTATTTGAACCTTTTGGAGATTCTGCTTCCCTCTGGTCACAGAATCTCACAAAAGCTCGGTGGAACTGGCCTATGCCAGTTCCACCCCCATGCTTCGGCAGGTTCCTTCGATGATCTTGTCTGCTGCTTCAAGTGAAGCTGCGTTAAGGTCAACCATCTTTGCTTCAGAAATTTCACGGATCTGAGCTTTGGTGATTTTACCTACTTTAGAAGTAAGGTTCTTTCCTGACCCCTTGTCTTTTCCAATAGCTTTCAGAATCATTCGTGATGCTGGAGTTGTTTTACATACAAAACTGAATGTTCGGTCATCGTATACAGTAATTTCTGTTGGTACGATTTCACCCATTCGATCTCGTGTCTGATCGTTGAACTGGTTCACGAATTCACCAATTGCAACACCTGCTTGTCCGAGTACCGGTCCTAATGGTGGAGCTGGTGTAGCCTTACCTCCTACTGCCTGTACCTTAATTTTTTTTAATACTTTTTTTGCCATGTTTTTCAATATTTAATGTTGTTATGAGCGTGCCTTTCCATAGTTAGCGCGTTCATTAGAAGCGTCGCTATAGTATAGAATTATTGCATTCAATGCAAGCCAATCCCTATCTTCGTAAAACTCTCAAGATTGCCCGAGATACGAAGCCATGAGGCAATTTTAGAAGAAGACGTACTGACCGGTACGGCGACTTCCAAAATTGTTGAAATGGCAAAGTAGATTGGGTGATATTGTGAGTTTTAAACCTTTACGATTTGGAGGAAGTCCAGTTCCACAGGAGTCTCACGTCCAAACATAGACACAAGTACTTTTACCTTTCCTGTCGCTTCATCTACTTCTCCTACCTTACCTTCGAGTTCCTTAAATGGACCGTCAGTGATCATCACGATATCGTCTGGGGCGAAGTCTACTTTATGCTTCACTGTTTCGTCACTCATAAGCTTCATGAGTGCCTCGTACTCTGTCTGAGAAAGTGGTACTGGTTGTGTTCCACTTCCAACAAATCCAGTCACTCGTGGTGTGTTTCGTACGATGTACCAAGATTCGTCATTTACAATCATGTCTACCAGAACGTACCCTGGGTACATTTTTTCTTCTTCTGTAACACGCTTTCCACCTTTTACACGTACTTTTTTTTCAGTAGGTACTACCACATCGAAAATATGTGTTTCCATACCAAGTGAGTCGATACGCTGCTTCAGGTTACGAGCTACTGCGTTTTCGTATCCAGAATATGTGTGAATTGCGTACCAGTGACGTTCTCCATCTGTATGTTGTTTTGCCATAATTTATTGTAAATACGAATAATTAATTGACGAAGATATTAAGTAACTGTGTAAACAGATAGTCAAAAGCTCCAAGGAAGACTGCTACTACTCCTGAGATTCCAATAACAAGTGCAGTGTATGCAAATGCCTGTGTTTGTGTTGGCCAAGTGACATGCTTCATTTCTGCAGCAGTATCACGCACATAGTTTCCTAATCGACTCATAATAATATTAATGTGAAAATGTGGGTAAAAATAAAAGCCCTCTCAGGCGGTTATGTTTATATTGTACTCTTGTTTTTTAAAAAGTAAAGACTAAGAGCGACACCTTGCCGATGTCGCTCTGTCCTTTTTCATCTTATTTATTTAAGCTGATACGTAATGGTCACATCGCTTCGTATTTCATTTTCTCCTGTTGGTATTGCTGGCACTGACTTACTCTCAAATCCCACCTCTGAATCCATTGCCATATATGCTCGTTCATACTGAGGATAATTGTTTCCACCACCCTCGTTGAATCCGACAATACGATCAAGTCGCATACCAAGATCAGACGCAAGTACTTGTGCTTTTTCTTTTGCGTCAGCAATTGCTTCAGCGCGTGCTTGTGCCTGTAACACAGACTCATCGTCGATAGTGAACTGAATGCTTGAGATATTTGTTGCTCCATTTTCCCCTACTCCAGAGATGAGTGCTCCTGCATTATCCAAGTCACGGACTTTTACTGAAATGTTTTGATACACTTCATACCCATCAATTACTCTCTCTCCTGGAGGGCAATACCCATCAAACGCACATACTCGTTCTTCATACTTGTACTTTGGGTTAAGGCTGTAATTTTGCGTCTTTATATCTTTCTCGTCAACATCAGCACCTTCTAAGTACGCCATAATTGCGTTAATTGCTTCTGCTGAGTTATCCTGTGCCTCAACTGCATCAGTTCCCTCCTCTCGCACCGCAAAAGAGAATTGTCCGATATCAGGACGTGCCAACACCTCCCCTTCTCCAGAAACTGAAATAGTTACTTCCCCCGTAAATACTCCGCGTGCTTCTTTAAGAGTTGCATGTGTGTATGCAGCCAGTGCAACAACCACTCCTATTAATACCAACGAAAGTAGTACCTGGACGTGTGACTTACTTAAAAACGATTGTGATTCCATATTCTATAAATTAATTTCTTCTAAACTTTTCTTTATTGTATCCCAAACACTTTGACTACTACAAACACGTATGAACTCGTCAAGGTCTTCTTGGGTTAAAGTAATTTCTTTTGGCTGCTTTCCTATAAGGAAATACATCACTGACTGTTCATTCTGAACATGATCAAGCGATAGTGCGTGTCCAAACTCATGAGCGAGTACTAAACGTAATTCATTACTATCAGCATACGTGTAGATATCAATCCGTTTATCACTACTGTACGTTCCTTGTGTGAATTCACGAGATTCTCCAAAGTTGTTGTTGTATTCTTTTACTCCTTTATTGTATGTTTCCACAAGCAAATTACCACGTTCTCCAATGCCATTAATCTCTTGTACCATTCCATTGAGTTTCTGTAACAGACTATTGAGTTCATCTTGTTCATGGTTAAGTTCTTCCTTACGTTCCTGGAGAGCTTCATACAAGTCTTGGGTCACTCCGCCTTCTTGGTTATATTGCACAACTTGTGAATTGTGCGCGTTTAGATTCTTTTCATACAGTGCGACTTTTTGGCTATACACTGTTTGCAAGTCATCATAATTAGATACTAACGCTGTGTACCTATCCTCAATAGAATCACTGACACTCTGTGTCTTGTCGAGTTTTTCTTTGAAGCTTCCTTCAGCATCTGCATATTCTTGTCGCTCATCATAAATAAAATTAACAGAGAAGGAAGAATCTCCATCATAGGTAAGGAGATTCTGACCCGTTGCATCCTCCCATACATTTTCCGCGTCACTCAAAGCCAGACGTACTTCATCAAATGTTAAATTAAACGATTCATCAATCTCCCCAATAGAGTACGACAAAGGTGCCGGGCACACCGCCTGCGCCACATAGTATAAATACCCTCCCCCAAAAAGAAGTACCGTTATAAGTAGAATTGAAAAACCACTCCGCATCTCTATATGATAGCAAAAAGCTTGTAATTTTAATATGATGTAGTGTATTGTGATAAGAGAAAAATGGAGGTGGCAGATATGCTAATACTGAAAAAAATTCCCGTACAGGCCGAGGTACGACAAATGATTACGGAAATTTACAGCAAACAGTACCGTACGTATGTGATCATTAGTCCTGAAGTATTTGCGCTTGGTGTGAGTACGCTCAAGAGGCTCTATGATGCACTGTTTGATCTTAACGACAAACTAATATACGAACCAAATTGGCCAATTTCATCACTGATATATATTCCAAATGGGCTCGTACGACTGGAGCATGACTACTTCGAGAGTACCTGGAAACGTGTATCAGACCCCCAGACACAAGTAACGGACAACCATGTTGTTAC
>JBLIMJ010000040.1:0-6102 GCA_047638595.1 Acidimicrobiales bacterium | reverse complement strand
CTTCGTATTTTTCTGTATTTCCTTGAGCATCTGGCCAATTGTAGGTCAGTTCAAGCAAGGGAGCTCCACCTTCTATGGCACCACCTACATCATCTGGCGCAGCTAAAAATATGTTTGTAAATCTACCAGCCTCTGAGTCATACCGCCGTGTTTCAACAAGACCAAGCTTGTGACAGTAAAAATCAAGCGACACCTCAAGGTTCGCGATACGAACCATTGTGTGTAAGTATTTCATAAAGATAGTATAACAAACACAACGAATATTTTAGATAGTAAAAACGGTCATGGGTTTACCCATGACCGTTTGCTTCTATTCTTGCCTTTTCTTCATCAGATCCGAAGCGTCGCAGATGCTTTTGAGTGATACCGTAGTGTTCTTTATCAGTGGTATCAATAATACCTTCAGCATGCAGTAACTCAAGTGCTCGGGTGATATCCTTTGTCTTGATAGGGATCATTACAAAGCTTAGACACAGCCACGTTTCATTGATAATGCGTGCAACACGGATAACAGGGTATCCAACCCAAAAGAGTGCGTGCCAGGCTTTGTGTTTTTTGATGTTAACCCAGCTTATGTTGTCGTCACTCATTTTGCCCCGATATTTTTTGGGTCGGCGATGATGTCTGTTGAATCCCTGCTTTTTGGTGTGTTTTTCGATTCGTCTTTGTTTTTTCCGATTTCGAAGCCTCTGTCGTAACTGAAGCTTCTTGCCACTAGCTCTGGTCATAGAAATCTCCATCAAGTAACTTTTCTGTTCTCTACTATACCTGCTTTTGATTGAGTGTACATATTGTCGAATGTGAAGAATATATGTAAAAAGAAAAAGAAAGTTTGGGGAATAGAGAATCTTGTTGGTTTGATTCTCTGCTATGCTTGACTTATATTAAAGTGATTACGGGTTAAAAGTATGTTATTTCAGGTATGGAGATGCATCATGGTGCTATACTGCGTCTTCGACTGAAGAATATATATATGAATTTAATCAATGTACAAAAGTTCCATGAGGTACTCTTAGCGGAAAAAGATAATACAGGTATAGCTTTTATAAATGTGTGTACCCCCGTAGAGTATAGCTCTTCACGTATCGAGGGTGTAGAAAATATGCCTTTAGACGAACTCGGTGAACGCTTCCAGGGACTTAAAGACAAGTCCATCGTGTATATCCATTGTGCCTCAGGCGTTCGTTCTAAGTTAGCTGTTGATAAACTAACTGAACTTGGAATACAGGCTGATTTAGTTATTGTAGAAGGAGGGCTTATGTCTTGGATTAATGCTGGTTTTAAGACTATACCAGGTACGAACAAAGTCTCACTCTTGAGAAAACTTTTTGGGAAGAAAGAATAACACAATTAATTACGTAATTAATTGTGTTATTCTTTTTGTATATGGCACGACGAAAACTTGAAGACCGAGAAGTACGGAAACTTTACAAAACCACAGCTGGGTCAGTTTTGGTGTCTTTACCAATTGAACTGGTTCGTGAACTAAAATGGCGGGATGGACAGAAAGTGGTGGTAAAGAAGCGAGGGGAGGGTATATCCATAGTCGACTGGAAGAAGTAAAGTATGAAAGAAGGGTCATCATTGATAAAAGCAATAAGTCTCGGTGCAGTAGCGCTGCTGTTTCTTTTTCTTGGGCGAGAAGGGCCGATTGATGCTGTGACTGGTGTCTTTACCTCTGACACTGTTAAGCAAGAAGTTGTAGAGAATATTGAAGAAATTTCTGATACTGTTGATGTCCAAACGTATGTTGTGATGCAAGCCGTTGACGGCGACACACTCAGGGTGGATATTGACGGTGTCAGCGAAAGTATTCGTGTGCTTGGCATCAATACTCCAGAAACGGAGTTTTCAAACAAAGGAGCAGAGTGTTTTGGCTCTGAAGCAAGCGCCTACGCGAAGACCCTTCTAGAAAACACCTCAGTCCAACTCACTTACGATGATACGCAAGACACACGCGACAAGTACAACCGCATTCTCGCCTACGTTACCTTACCCGACAGTCGAGACTTTGGCGAAACAATGATAGCTGACGGTTATGCCTACGAATATACCTTTAAAGGTATCGGGTATAAAAAACAACAAGTATATAAAGATGCCCAGTCACAGGCAGAGGAGAATGAGGTAGGGATTTGGGAGAAGGGAATGTGTAAAGGATAAAGATGCACTAGCTTTTTCTCATTAATTTGGTACTATATTGCCCACGTTTAATGGTTTTTTTAAAACGTCGTTCCATCGCCAGATGGTATAGAATGAAGTAACGAATCAGATTAAAGGTTATCATTGGTCCTTACAGGACCTGTACACCTTGTCATCATTTTCTAAAGAAAATACTAGGCAAGGTCTTGCGAAAGTGTGTAAACACTTCTTCCCTTACAGGAACTGTACAGGTTGTCGATATTTAAAAAATATCTGGCAACCTCTTGCGAAGTGACGTTTAGTCACTTCTCACCCATCGTCTACGACGATGGTACCTAAAATCAAAGATTTCAAAACGGTCCCATCGTCTAATGGTTAGGACACTTGGTTTTCATCCAAGAAATCGGAGTTCGATTCTCCGTGGGATCACAAATATAGAAAGAGCGCCTTCGGGCGCCTTTTCTATTTGTGATCCCACGAGGTTAATGGGGATACGTCCGTTATTCTAGGAATTTCTGTAGCATAATATTTTTATGCCACAGATGAATCGAGTTGCTGTTGGAGGAGTCGTATTTAATTATGGATTTACCTAGTCTTATTCTTGCTGAACAGAAGTATAAAGAAAATCAATCTGACGTCATCCGCTTTCGAGTCACGGGAAGTGATAAGGCAAAAATAGAAAAAAAAGCTCTGGAGAAAGGATACACATCGATTTCTGGATATTTACGTGACCTTGCTCTGAGTTAAAATAAATTCAGACAACTGCCAAGGTTTACCTTGACATAGATGTGCCCCCTTATCTCCATCTGCTACAATAACCCTATGCATACACAAACCAGAGACGACGCACTTGCACAGCATCTACATGACGAACATCAGCAGTCGCCATTTGCGGCATACTTTAGAGAGGTTATCTATGGGGGGATAGATGGAATTATTACCACCTTCGCTGTGGTTGCTGGATTCTCTGGAGCGGCTCTGTCTGCTGACACTACTACTCAGGTGTCGTTCTTGGTGGTACTTCTCTTTGGTCTGGCAAACTTGTTTGCTGACGGGGTGTCTATGGGACTTGGGAGCTTTCTTTCGGTACGTTCTGAACAAGACTTATACAAAGCCTCTCGCGGTAAAGAAGAACACGAGATAGCTCACAATAGTGAGATGGAGTACAGTGAGACAATTACGATCCTTATGCAGAAAGGCTATGAGGAGGCAGATGCGATTGCTATGGCCGGACTCTATAGAAAGAATCCTGCGTACTGGCTGGACTTTATGATGAATCATGAACTTGAGATGCCTGATCCGATGGGGGACAATCCAATCTACACTGGCTTAGCGACTTTCGTTTCTTTCCTGATATTTGGAATTATTCCGTTACTTCCTTTCTTGTTCCTTGGAGGTGCGTCGGCCGGAGCTCTGTTCTTGTACTCGATCATAGGTACATTTTTAGCGTTAGTGACCCTCGGCATCCTTAAGTGGAAGGTGGTAGGTGCAGGACTTAGGGCATCGCTGTTTGAGGTGGTAGTGGTAGGCTCCGCAGCTGCCGCGGTTGCATACTTCGTTGGTACATTCTTTAGTTTGTAGAACTTGCAGTATTACTGATATTCTGTATTTATGCAGACAATTAAACTACAACAGCGTGGTATTCTCACGCTTCCAAAAAAACTCCGTGAATCCCTTGATCTTTTTGAAGGGCAGTCTTTGCGTATCCAGGAGAAAGATGGGAAAATTATTCTCGAGCCAGAAACTAGCTTTGATGAGCAGTTGGCGGCGGATCTTAAACAGGGTTTACAGGACATTAAAGATGGGAATTATATAGAGTTTTCTACTATTGAATAATTCGATGAAAAAATAAAGAAATACGATGCAAGTTAAATTAACCGATAAAGCTGGAAAGCAGTTTGCGTCGTTGCCAGAACACCTCAAGAAAAAAACAGGAAAACAATTCAAATATCTTATCGAGGATTTTCGACATCCTTCACTTAACGCCAAGAAATACCAGGGAAGCGAAGAGGTCTGGCAGGGGAGAATCGAGAAAAGCTGGCGTTTTTATTTTCATATTATTGAACCCTATTACATAATTATTTCAGTTATCAATCACCCAAAATAAATATGAGCAACAGACATAATGTTCACGCTGCAGTTTTTGTAGTTTTAGAGCGTGATGATACGGTGTTTATCTTACGAAGAGCAAACACAGGCTGGGCTGATGGGATGTGGACGCTCCCATCAGGTCATATTGACCAAGGGCAGACCGCAGTTGAAGCTGCAATAGTAGAATCTAAAGAAGAAGCAGGGATAACTATTCTTCCCGAACATTTAGAATTCATCCACGTACACCATGTCTTTGATGTATATGTAAATTATTATTTTAGAGCCACGCAGTGGGAGGGTGAACCGATGCTTGGTGAGCCTGAATTGTGTAGCGAAGTGCAATGGTGCAAACGGACAGAACTACCTCAAGATACCATCATGCATGTGCTTAAAATGATTTCAGACGTTGATGCCGGGTTACAATTTTCCGACATAGAAAATGATCCAAATCCAAGTTCTCCAGAGACATATGTACAATAATGCAAAATTGAGTTAAACACATACTTTTACACCCACTTCTACACCTAGTTACACACAGAGTTATACAGGTAGTTATCCCCGAGTTATCCCCAGAATGGCTAGAAATAGTCTTTTACAGACGGCCATAATAGTGTATTGACCTATTATTCAGATGTGAGAATATATATGTAGGTTAACGCGGTGGTGATATTCATACTATGTTTCTGTAGGCTAACGGGAACACAGGCGCGCTGGCCAAAGCTCTACGTTGTACAGGAAAGGCCTGTTGGATAAGTAATGCAAATTATTTATCCAATAGGCCTTTTCACTTGTCTGAATTCGGAAGGGTAGAACAGTATAAGAAAAACGACACGAAGGGTCGTTTTTCTAATCATTATTTCAAATAATTTCAAAACTGTCTTGAATACGAGGTAGAAGTAATTTCCTTTTGCTTTAGGTGCGAGGCTGATAAGAAAAAAGACGCGAGGCGTACTTCTTGTACGTAGAGCGTCTTTTTTCGAAATCTAACGAAGTAGATGAAGTAAAAGGAGATTACTTTGTTTTGAGCGTTACGTAGATGTCTTCTAAAGCCCTCACCGCATCCCCAGCAGAAATGTTGTTCTGATGGTACTTGATGTTTGTACAGTCACCTGCAGCCCAGATGCCAGGTGTTGAGGTCTGTTGTGTCCAAGGGTCGATTACAATACGGCTGTAGTCGTCTCGTTCTACAGCGTCTGCAACAAAGTCAGTTGCCGGTACCATTCCGATTTCTACAAATACACCAGTAACTTCTTTCTTCTGTTGCGTACCATCAGCGTCAGTGTAGGTGATACCTGAGAGGAACTGATCACCTTCTACAGACTCCATTTTTGCACTAAGTACACCAGTCATGTTTTCGTGTGAAAGCACTTTCTCTACCGTTACGGGGTCTGCTCGGTATTGGTCACCTCGGTGGATGAGCGTTACACTCTTAGCATAGGCGAGAAGCTGTGCTGCAGTCTCGAAACCAGCGTTACCCCCACCAATCACTGCTACGTCCTGTCCTGCGAACAGGGGACCGTCACAGGTAGCACAGTAGGTAAGTCCTTTGTGCTCAAATTTGTCTGCTCCCTCGACAGCAAGTTGTCGTCGTTTTGAACCTGTTGCAATAAGCACAGTCTTACCCTGTGTCTCGCTTCCGTCTTTAAAAGTAGTTATGAATCCCTCGTCACTCTTTACAACTGTTGCTACTTCTTTTTCCTCAATAGCAACAAAGTCACCCGCATAGGTTCGTAAGTGATCCTCCATGTTCTTTGCAAGCTCTGCCCCAGGAATAGACGGCGTACCAATCCAGTTTTGAATGTCTGGAGAAACGATACTTTGCCCACCCCATTCTTTAGTAATGAAAAGAGTCTTAAGCTGCTTACGTGACGC
>JBLIMJ010000039.1:0-6200 GCA_047638595.1 Acidimicrobiales bacterium | reverse complement strand
GGTGCGACTGAAATTGTAATAGCAAACGCAGTAGGTTCTAATATTACTAATATTCTGTTGGTGGTTGGGGTCCTGGCTGCCTTTGGTGGGCGTGTCGTGATTAAACGTGATTTAATTAAGACTGAATTACCAATTTTCTTTATTGCTACCACACACTTCTTGATGGTTGTATGGGACGGGGCTGTTGATCGACTTGAGGCAATTCTTTTACTGGGAACATTCTGCGCGTACATGTGGTACCTCTTTACGGAAGCACGTACGGAGGACTCAGTCGAGCTGCAGACTAAAGGAGGAAGGCGTGCACACCTTCAAGGAAGGTCTATCGCGTTTATTTTATTTGGTGTAGCAGCAGTGCTACTGGGAGCTAATTACACGGTGGATATGGTTGTAAATATTGCTACTGAAATGTCGGTACCGATTGGACTTATTACAATCGGAGCAATTGCTTTGGGAACATCACTTCCTGAATTGTTTGTGACTATTCAGGCTATCAAGACAGGGGAGACTGAGCTTGCTATTGGAAATATATTTGGTTCCAATGCGTTTAACATGCTTGTAGTAGTCGGAGTACCCGCACTTATTACCCCGCTTGTGGCTGACACTGTTGTAATGCAACTTGGTATTGGCATTTTACTTGCTTCCTCAGCTATCTTCTTTGTAAATGGATTGGCACGACAGATTATGCGTTGGGAGGGGATGATGATGCTTTTATTCTTCGCGTTCTTTGTGATAAAACTTATTGATTTTATTTAAGCATCGAGGTGTGAGAAAAGAAGCCCGAGTTGGTCCTCTTGGACCAACTCGGGCTTCTTTTTGTATTGCATGATATAGTGCCAAGCATGGAACTACCTGAGCTACTTTTGATAGATAAACCTTCTGGAATGACGTCGTTTGACGTGGTGTATCAGGTACGTAGGAAGCTAAACCCGAAACCAAAGAAAGCATCACAAAAAATAGAATTAAAGCGAACCCATGGAGTCGATGCTGTCAGAGGCGCGGCAGAGACTGTGGAGGAAGACGTACAGACTAGTACGGCGACCAACGCAGCGACAGCAGTAGAAAAGCACAACGCGACCCCGTGGATTCGATTAAAAGTGGGGCATGCGGGGACTCTTGACCCTCTGGCTACAGGTCTTATGATAATTGGTATCGGAAAAGGAACTAAGAAACTCACTGGGTTAGTAAAGCTTGATAAAGAATATATCGCAGAGGTACGTATTGGAGAAAGTCGTACCACAGGAGACCTGGAAGGTGAGATTGTGGAAGAGAAGACCGTAGAAGATATTTCCTTAGAGGAAATATCTTCTACGGTCGCAAGTCTTATTGGTACTCATTACCTTCCTGTATCCGCATACAGTGCGATTAAGAAAGATGGAAAACCTATGTACAAAAGGGCCCGTGAAGCAGAAAAGAAAGGAGAGGTGGTGACCGATGTCCCGATGCGCGAAATGACGGTACATGAAACAGAGGTTTTAAAAATAGAAAATACTACGGTTAACCGTAGTAAAAGGGTGGTAGTGACGGTACGCTTTTTTGTTGCCAGTGGCGTGTATGTCCGTTCACTTGGAGAAGAGTTAGGAAAAAGACTCGGATATCCAGCAGTATTACAAAACTTACGTCGTACTAAGGTAGGGGAGTTTGATATAGAAGATGCTCAGAATCTTGAAGATTTATTATAAAAAATAACCGCCGGTCTGTGACCAGCGGCTTCTTGTAGTTTGAGTACTGCCTCAGTATTCACCTGTACGCTTCCCGAGAAGTCGCAGATAGAATTTATTTTTTCTCTTGAAAACTTCAACCTCTATCCCAAAGGAGTAGAATGTATCAGCGATGCGGTTCGTATCTCTGATGCTATTTTCGCCTGTGGGTAATTCTATTGGAAAAAGATCTTCGTCTTCCTTGGACCATTGGTATGGTTCAGCTTCTTCATTATTAAGCCAACTTATCCTTCTTTTGCCTGACGGTTTGTGCATACCTACATCCTCTTACAGAAAACCACTATGGTCAATACTAAAGGAATACACCTCTGAAAAAGAAATCTCCCGTTCTGCAGATGCTGCAATAAGCAATTCTTCAGGGTCAACATCAGACTCTGCTAGTGGTCGAATCATCAACATTGTTGTTCTGCCTGATTCTAGTCTGACAACTTCAGTGTCGACTTGCCCCTCTAGGTCACCTAAAAAATCAGCGAAGTTAGTTGAAGGCGAAGCATGTCCGCTGTCATCGGCATCGTAGATGAGTGCCATTAAGCGTACGTCAGAATCGATA
This sequence comes from Acidimicrobiales bacterium, assembly GCA_047638595.1. Classification (GTDB taxonomy): domain Bacteria; phylum Patescibacteriota; class Minisyncoccia; order Phycocordibacterales; family UBA918; genus OLB19. The sequence continues at coordinate 3,932 of JBLIMJ010000039.1, read as the reverse complement.
TACGTTTCAGCTTGCGAGAGTGTAACCCCTCTTTTGATTTCGGGGTTTTGTAGCTCGTGCGTGGTAAAAATATGTAGTGTCATGTGCTCATCCTCAATTCTTTGTTGTGTGTTGGTTAGACACAAGGAACATAACCAGTTGTATTAAACCATCTATATGTATTTTGTAAAGAAAAACCACAGCCAGAGCTGTGGGTAGAGAAGTGTAGACCCTCTAAATAAGTTGGTATTGATATGGCTGTGTACGTGTATGTATCCAGGGATTGATATAAAGTAGAACTCCTGGTTTCATCTCAGCAATAATTTTCTTCTTCTTTTCGTCAATTCCATTTTTGGCTCTTTTGAAGCCTGTGTAAATTGAAATGATTGAAGAATATAGATTTCTTGTTGTTTGATTCCACCGACATGCGCGTTTTTCGTCACTGAGATAGTGTGACTTAAACTCTGCGTAATTTGGTTTCGGTAGATTATGGTTGTGTGCGATGGTGAACTCGTGGCTGAACGCCAAATTGATTTCACTAATGAGTTCCGCTATAGTCAACAAATCACCGTCGATGGGTTTTCTTGTCGGCCGTTTTAGGTCCGTATCAGTGATTTTCACTTGATACAAGGACCACACCATTGCATCTACAAGCAACTCTAGATTGATCGGCTGTGTCATTGTATCCTCCTATGATCTTCTTGATCGATAACTTCGAAGTCGTCTGGTTCAGGATTCTCAAGCTGTTCTTTCGCTATAGCGAAAGCTTTTTTCCTAAGCGTTGAATCACAATCTGCTTTGAGCACCTCGCCTGATGCACATTGAAAGTTAGATGAGATTCCATAATGAATTGCAACTACTTCACCTTCGTCGTCGACTTCACCCCATAGATGCCATGTTCTGCGTACTTTGTCAGTATCACTGGTGTATTCGAATGTACCTGTATATTCAAGCATTGGATAACTCCTATGTTTGTTTACGTGACTACTAGGTAATTTATACAACAAAAAACAAAATTTGTCTATTCTTATAAAGCTCGCTACAATATAAATACTATGAATATTGAAAATGGAGAACAGCAACCTTTGACTAAAGGTAGTGCCCGGGTACAGATAGAAGCGATACGTGCACAGATCAATACTATGGGAGCAAATGATAGTGAGTTTTCATCAATTGATACAATTATCATCAAATTAGAGGATGGAGAGATAACACCTGAAGAAGCTGTTACCTTGACACAGGGAGTGATGGATTCTAAACAAGATTATCATTAATATAAAAATCGGACAGTGCAACTGCCCGATTTTTATATTTTCCTTGTACCGATTAAAAAATTGATTCTACCACTGCTTTAACGTCACCTCCGTCTGCTGTACCTCCGAGTTCTTTCATGACTGCTCCGATAAGAATACCCATTTTTGTTTTGTCTTCGACTCCAAGTTCAGCTTTCTTTGCTTCAGCAACTGGACGGATTTCGTCTTGTGACATGAGCTGTGGAAGATACTCTTCAAGGATGATAAGTTCAGCTTTCTCGGGCTCTGCAAGTTCAGGACGATTCGCTGCTTCGTACTGGGTAATGGACTCTTTTCGTTGTTTTGCTGATCGTTTGATAACTGCAAGGATTTCATCATCACCGAGTAAGTCTTGTGGAGTTTTTCCGTTTGCCACCATTTCATTCATAAACGCAGTAAGAAGACTACGTACTACTTGTAGTCGCACTGCGTCTTTTGCTTTCATTGCTTCCTTTAACTGACTTTTTATATCCTCATGTAGTGCCATAAATTGAAAATTATCTTGCTTAGTCTTGCTATACTACCATTATGTCGAGTTCTTCTAAAGACCCACTTCTTAAAATCGTACATCATAAAGATGTGGAAGAAAAAACGTATGCGTATCATGCGCATGATTTTCGGGAGGTGCTTGCAGTAACGGGGACACGTGAGGAGGGTCTACATTCAAGGGAGGTGCTGGAACGTCAAGATACTAATGGCCCCAACGCTTTTACTGAAGTAAAAGAAGAAACATTCTTGAACCGTGTGACGTCACAACTAAAGAGTCCTATAGCCCTTGTGTTGATATTGGCCTTTATTGTGACTGCGGCTTTAGGTGAGTATATAGATGCAGGTGTTATTGGACTTGCGTTACTTGTTGCTATTTCAGTAGGAATTATTCAAGAGGGTAAGGCATCACGAGCATTTCAAAAACTTGCACAGTCTCAAGAACAAGTTGCAACAGTGCGCAGAAATGGAAAAAAGCAACAAATTGATTCTTCTGAATTAGTTGTTGGTGACGTGGTGATACTGCAGGCAGGAACACAGGTACCTGCTGACTTGCGACTTATACATGCAAAGAAATTTTCTATTAATGAGGCACCTCTGACTGGTGAGTGGCGTGCGGTTAGTAAAAGCACTGTGCCCGTACCAGTAGGGACACCGTTGGCTGAGCAAGCATCTATGGCTTGGATGGGTACTTTTGTATCTGAAGGTTACGGTATTGGAGTGGTTGTGGCAGTAGGCGATCATACTGCTTTTGGACAAATTGCTCAAGGAGTAAGAGATGTCGAAGAAGTTGACACACCACTGCAGGGCGAAATGAAAAAACTTTCAAATTTGATGCTGTACATCATCGGTACTCTTGTACTTATGATATTTGTCATAGGCCTGATCCAGAATCAAACGTTGCATGACATGCTCCTGATGACTATTGCGGTTGCTGTCGCGTCTATTCCTGAAGGCTTGCCTGCCGCAGTCACTATTGTATTAGCAGTTGGTATGGATGCACTTTTGAAAAGAGGTGGTCTGGTACGTAATTTACTTGCTGCAGAGACACTTGGTTCCACTACATATGTATTGACCGACAAGACAGGTACGCTTACACAGGCAACCATGTCAGTGACTGGAGTATTGGTAGAGAATGGCTTGTTGGTTGATTCCGATGATTTTGCTGATTTTGATCATGTCAGGACACTGTTTGATGTCTCACTGGCTGCCGCGGATTCATACACAGATGTGAGTACAGAAGAACACCTTGTACGAGGAGATTCTGTTGAAGTCGCTATTTTGAAATCTGCAGTAAAAATAGGAGTGCGCGAAGATGATGGTTTCCGTGCGAGTCGCATTGACTACATTTCATTCACTTCAGAAAATCGTTTTGCCACTGGTCTTGTCGAGGAAGGGGACGGCTTTCGTTTGTGTGTGAATGGTGCTCCAGAATTTATAATTGAGCATGCAACGTATGTACTTAACGAACATGACGAAGAAGTATTGCATGACGAAGCAAAAGAACAACTTATTCAGGCAATTACAAAATATACACTTGAAGGGAAACGTCTGGTTGCAGTTGCTTATAAAAAAGTTGTCTATGATGACATTCCAGAAGATGAACCTAAACTAATGGACGATTTGGTATTTGCTGGAGTTTTGGTTATTGATGACCCTATACGCGAGGGGGTTGCTCACGCTATTGCAGGAGTGCAGTCGGCAGGTGCTCGTGTAGTTCTTGTTACTGGTGATAATCCACAGACGGCGTTGTCTATTGCTCAAGAGGTGGGAATCGCAAAAGAGGATGACGTAGCACTTACAGGTAACGATCTTGAGAAACTTTCTGATGAAGAATTGGTAATTGCGCTCAAAGACATATGTGTGTTTGCACGGGTGTTGCCAAAGCAAAAGATGAGAATTGCTATGGTGCTGCAACAGAAAGGGGAAATTGTCGCCATGACTGGAGACGGTATCAACGACGCGCCAGCGTTGCGTCGTGCAAATATCGGTATTGCTATTGGGTCCGGAACTGAGGTTGCAAAAGAAGCTTCGGACTTAGTGTTGGTTAATGACAGTTTTGAAACAATCTATGCCGCTATTGAAGAGGGACGGCGTATTATTGGAAACTTGCGAAAAATTGTTGCATACCTACTTTCTACAAGCCTCACTGAAGTAGTATTGATCACTACCGCA
>JBLIMJ010000038.1:0-7021 GCA_047638595.1 Acidimicrobiales bacterium | reverse complement strand
TTATGTACGAACAGACGTCCTGGCATTGTCATTTTGAAAAGATTTTTTTTGATCTCATCACCAATTTTAAATTGAATGGTAGACAGCGATGCAACTTTGTTACCGTCCGCTTCAAGGATGGCAGTAATGAGTTCTGTTACAGTCGATTTGCCCTTGGTACCCGTTACGGCAATAACAGTAATTTCCTTTGAAGGACTACGATAAATGAGGTTGCCTAGGTAGGCAAGAAAATAATGATAGGGAGGGCGAATCCTTTCTAATACAAAACGGGGAATAAAACGTTTAATCCAATATAAAACAGTGTTCATATATATAGTATACGCATAAGATTCTCATTAGAATACTTGCGCTATGTGTCTAGCCCTTGCCTAGCTCTTTGAGCGCAGCTTTGATGGCGTCATTAGCATTCGTTATTTCAGGCGGTAGTTTTAATATAACCGTACGTGCATCTGACTGTGGGTACCCAAGTGAGATAAGTGCATCAATAGCATCAGCAGCAAAAGGCACAGCCAGTGCGTCGTCCTGGGTGGTGGTATACACACCTGCAAAATGTTCAAATTTATCTTTCAGTTCGTTTACGATTTTTTCGGCTGTTTTCTTTCCTATTCCTGACATTTTGATGAGGTACGATGGGTCGTCAGAAAGTACTGCTTTCTTGATAGTCTCGATATCACTTTGTGTAAGTATCTGCTGGGCTGACCTAGGTCCAATCTTTGGAATAGTTAACAGGAGTGTAAATAAATCCAGTTCGTCACGAGAAGTAAACCCGTATAAATCTTGTGCAGTTTCCCGTATTGCGTGATGGGTAAAGAAAGTAACCTCTGTATCGAGTGTAAAATGTTCAGGAGTTTTATTTATATGTATAAGGTAACCAACCCCTGATACGTCAATTATTACCTGCCCTACAACTATGTCACTAACGATACCTCTAATGTGTCGAATCATATTGATATAGTATAACGTTTTTATAAACTTCCAAAGGCGTTGCTTTTTTTGGACGATTGAGGTATAGTTTCGGCCACATAAAACATATATATGCCAATTACTAAAGGAGCAGAAAAAGCAAACCGAGCATCATTGCGAAAGCGAGTATTTAACATGCGTCGCTCACGAATGATGAACGAAGTTGTAAAAAATATGCGTAAATTAATCGAAGGCGGTAAGACAAAAGAAGCAGAAGCCATGCTTCCAGAAGCTTACAAAGCAATCGATAAAGCAGCAAAGCGAGGTATTATCAAAGGAAATACCGCTGACCGTAAGAAGTCACGACTTGTTGCAGCGATACTACGTACAAAATCATAAGACAGAAGACAACTCCGAGAGGGGTTGTTTTTTGTTGGGCAGGGTGTGGGTGTGTTTATTCTGGTTTAAAATCCGAAAAATTCCAGTATCTTGGTTGCGACAGGCTCTTCTAGATGTTCTTCAGGTAGGCGAGAGGCTAAAATGTCTTCTATTTCATCGGCATATTCTTCAGGTATAGGCATCATGAGTAACGGCATAAATAGTTTTTCTGACTGCGCCAGTAACTGAGGTCCGTGTGGGTGCTCATCGTCTATGAAAAATGATTCTAACGTACTGTATGGATAGAGTTTGTCATCGATACGTAAGCCACGCTGAGTTATGGCAAACGGAATAACTTTTGGCTCACGTTTTGCGTGTAGTGCAGTAACCAACCCCGCAATAAATATAAGGATACCAAAGAGAAGGTTACCAAGAAGTATCGAGGTTATGGTTACTGCTAGAGTAATAATGCCAAGTACCCAAAACCAATCACTCCCTTTTTCAGTGTGATGGTGTTCATATGCTTCCCAGGCAATACTCCGTACTTGTTCTGACATAATGAAATTGTAGCATGACGCATATTACTTTAGTTCATCAAGTGTGGTTGTTGAGGAGATTTGGTATTTGAGTAGGGGTAATAGGAGGTTTGAGAGAGGAAATTTCGATCCTTACAGGGTCAGTACAGGTTGTCACGATTTTTACAAAATCGCTGGCAACCTTTTCGAATCCCTGCGTAAGTGACATTGAATCACTTACTCTCTCTCCGCTCAAGAAAATACCACCCTTGCGGGTGGTATTTTCATTGGCGGAGAGAGAGGGATTCGAACATTACATGTTCAGTCTGCCTTTTGGACATATCCTCCCTTCGGTCGAATCAGTCACAAAAGCCTTTCGAATCCTCCTCATACGGTAAAACGTAAAGGCCCTAATGCTAGACGCATCAGGACCTGACGTTTTATGCGGAGAGAGAGGGATTCGAACCCTCGGTACATTGCTGTACGCTGGTTTTCAAGACCAGTCCATTAAACCAGGCTCTGGCATCTCTCCGTGGCTAGTACTATATCATTTATTTTTCTGTATACAAGGCATTGCCATAATGATGTGAAGCGTGACAATTGGGGTACAGCAGTTCAAGATTAGTAATGCGATCAGCGCCATCTCGGTGTCGTTCTTTTCTGTGGTGGATTTGTAAAATAGCATAATTATTATGACCACATCTTTCACAAACCCCGCCTCGTTCCTGGGGCACTTTTTCTTTCAAGAGTGTTCCTTTGTATGCTTTGTTAAATTTGTTTTCTTTTGTATGTATAATTCCCACACGGGATTTGTGTGCACACGGTCGTGAACAAGTAACTTTCGCACCACAGTATTTTTTTGAACAAATCTTGCAAGTTTTTTCCGCACGTTGATCTTTTCCTGTGCATTGGAACGAGCAATAGACACTACCTTCTGCAATTTGTACCGGACGTCTATACATCTGTGTGCACACACCTTACATGAACAGTTCGGATTTCTTTTCATTTTTATATCATATTACTAACCCGTTAGACCACTTACTGATTATGGTAATATATATTGTATGAGAAAAATGGGGATTGATTATGGAAGTAAACGAGTGGGGGTAGCCTTTACTGATGAAGGTGGACATATGGCGTTCCCACACGGCGTGTTACAAAACGATAAGAATCTTCAAAAAGAAATTGAGAAACTTATTATAGAGAAAGAGGTTACAGAGATTGTAATGGGATATTCACTTGGCAGAGACGGTGAGCCGAATCCAATCCATGCAAAGGTAGAGGAACTCATGACCGACCTTACGCTTTCAGTTGGGTTACCAATCCATCTCCAGCCTGAACAATACACAACACAAGAGGCAGTACGTTTGCAGGGGAGAAACGACCAGGTAGATGCATCCGCAGCTGCTATTATTCTAAACAGTTATCTAACTCAACAGTAATTATGGAAAAGGAAATAAAAAACGAAGTGGCAGGAGACTCAAATACTGCTGAGGTTGTAGAAGAAGAAACCAAACAGGAGGGTAAAGCAATTATTTCGTACGACGATTTTGCAAAACTCGATATCACTATTGGCACTATTGTGTCAGCTGAGATTGTGGAAGATGCAGATAAACTGTTACGACTGGAAGTAGATGTGAACGAAGGAACACCTCGGCAAATCATCTCAGGCATTCGTGAATATTTTGATGACATTCAGTTTTTAGTTGGGAAACAATGTCCATTTTTAACCAACCTACAGCCACGGACCATTCGTGGATACGAAAGTCAGGGTATGATTCTTGCTGCTGAAAACGATGGAGTCTTTTCGTTACTCATTGCACATAATGAATTACCGTCAGGCACTAAAGTAAACTGATATGTCATTTTTTGGAGTACATGCACACAAAAAAACAACCGATGTGGTCGCAAAACATGGTGCAAAGTGGCTGAAGTCAAAACATGCAACATGGATACTTGCGATGATTTCTTTTGCAGAATCTCTTTTTGCGCCAATCTTAATTGATCCGTTTCTTATCGCACTGATTATCGCTACACCCAAGAAGTGGAAGCTTTATACAATAGTATCTATTATTGCGTCTATTATGGGTGGCATTGTTGCGTATATACTCGGGTTTTTATTCTTTGAAACATTAGGAATTAAAATAATAGAATTTTATTCTTTGCAAGGTACATTTGAATCTATCTCGCAGAATCTTGATAAAAGTGGGTTTGCTTTTGTACTGGTGGGCGCTTTTACACCGATACCATATAAAATTGTTGCTATTGCCAGTGGAGTCCTCCATATCAGTTTTGTGACATTTGTTGTCGCATCGACGTTCGGGCGTGTACTGCGTTTAGGTTTGGTAGGTGTTGCTACTCAAGCGGTAGGACCGCGAGCACTTCCAGTTGTTCGCCGCAATCTATATACCATCGCAGCAATCGCAGGTATCTTATTGCTCGGGTATATTGCATGGCAACTCTTGTAGGGCAACATGGGGGTTGCTCAATAAATACCTCCATGCACGTCGTATAATATAAACATGTCAGTTCTTGGTACTTTAAGTAAAATCATACCGCCTCCTGCACACATGCGACTTCCAAGCGCTGGTGTGGATATTTCAGATACTTCTTTGAAGTATGTACAATTTCAGCCAGACAAGCGTATTGGGACACAACTACAATTGCAATACTGGGGAGACATAGACATTGCTGATGGTGTGCTCAATAGAGGAACAGTCACTGATGTAAAAAAACTTTCAGAAGCAATTGCGGAAGTAAAAGAGAGAACTGGTGCTGAAACTGCCCGGGTCTCACTTCCTGAGGAACGCGCCTACTTGTTTGAAACAGAGATTAAGCGAGATACTCCCTTGAAGGAAATACGTGGCCTTTTGGAATTTCATTTAGAAGAAAATGTTCCCTTGTCACCGCGTGATGCATTTTTTGACTATGATATTCTCGCAGGTGATTCCAAAAATATGATGCGTGTCTCCGTTACCGCGTATGCACGAGAAACTATTATGAGCTATTACGAAGCATGTATTGGTGCAGGTGTTACACCGTTGCAATTTGAGGTTGAAGCTCAGGCAATTGCGAGAGCAACCATTCCGGTAGGTGACAAAGGAACACATATTATTGTTGATTTCGGAAAAACTCGTACAGGAATTGGAATTGTCTATAATGGGGTATTGATGTATACCTCAACTATCGATATTGGTGGGGACTCACTTTCAACTGCATTACGCAGTCAGTTAGGTGGCAAAGAAGAATCAGAACTTACCCGCATTAAAAATACACAAGGTCTAGTGCGTGGTGTGGAAGGAACCGATGTCTATGATGCTCTACTGCCAACTATGTCAGCGATTATTGACGAGGTTCGAACACGATTACAGTACTGGAATATGCGCGATCTCGCACGAGATGACAGGCAGATTCAGTCAGTTATTTTATGTGGCGGTAGTGTCAATATGAAAGGATTACCTGAATACTTTTCAGAAATGTTAAAGGTTGATGCTAAGCGTGCACAAGTCTGGCAAAATGTGGGTTCAATTCAAGATACTGTTCCTGAGATTGGTCGGAGGTATTCGTATGGATACGCAACGGCAGTTGGTTTAGCGTTAACCCCTTTTCTATAATTATGATTAACCTCATACCACCACATGCAAAAAAACAAGTAAAAACCGAATACTGGGTTCGTGTATTTTCAGTATGGGGACTCCTTGCCGCTATAGCATGCCTTATCATTGTTCTTTTGTTGATTCCTACGTATGTGTTGGTGAGAGCAGAGCTGAAAGTATATGAGGGACTCTATCAGACTGCAAGTATTCAAAATGATTCGTATGGTGAACTAGAGCATGAGGTGGGTATAGCAAACGAGATTGCGGTACGTCTCTCTTCTATTAAGAGTCAAATTACAGTAATGGAACTTATAGAAGTAATCGAAGACGCAGCAAGAGGGAATGTGGAAATCACCAATATATCTTTAGTACGCACTGAAGGTAAAATAGGTTCAATATCAGTTGCTGGTGAAGCGTATTCTCGGGAGACTCTTTCAGGATTTCGTAACACTCTAGAGGATCATGAGTTTTTTAATTCAGTAAAATTACCAATTTCTAATTTAGCTAAAGATAAAGATGTTCCATTTAATATTGAAATTATTACTACTGACGTAATCACCGAAGATGTATGATTACTAAAAGAGCAAAAAAAATAGGTGTTGTTTCGATTGTCTCCCTCGTCTTTGCTTGTGGAATTATGGTTTTTGTATGGATGTATATCAATACAGAGGGAGAGAGGTTGCAAACCCAAGCACGGGAAGTGGCAGACTATAATGCTCGTACAAAAACGTATACTGGCCTTTCACAATTGATTAATAACACACAAGAACAGAGAAAGGAGTTACGTTCTTATGTCCTTACTGAGGAGGAAACTATTGATTTCCTTTCAGAGATTGAAACTATCGCCCAAGAACAAGGGGTCGACTTGACTACAAATTCACTGAAGAAGGCTGTCGAAGGAGATACGTTTGAAGATTTACTCGTCTCTTTCTCAATTGAAGGAAGTGAGAAGAATGTAAAAAAGATGTTACATATTTTTGAAACATTACCGTACCATGGACACATATCAAAATTATCCCTTAGAAAAGAAGAGGAAAATAAGGTATTGGTGACCAAAAGTGATGTTGAACTAAATATAAGCCTACTGAATTATGATTGATAAAAAAAGTATAGTGAAGATGGCGAAACATGCATTTCGCGCAGGACAAGGGAGGCCTGATATTCGACTCATACACCCACAAAGAGAGTGGGTAATAGGGTTATGTATTTTTATGTTTGTAGTCACTGCAAGCGTCCTTGTGACGGGAGATATTTTCACGATGAATCAAAATACAGACTTAATTGAAGGGGACGCCGGTAAACGTATTCCAAAGTATCAGAAAGCAGCAGTGGAAGAAAGTATAGATTTGTACCGGTCACGTTCCGATGAGTATGAAAAACTAAAGAGTAATAAAGTTCCTATTTTTGTAGATATATTCTCGGGTGTAGAAAATGCTATTCCTGAGGAAGAGACACTTGTTGAGGTAGAAGGATTTATGTTGGAGGTGGAGTAGGGTTTGTTTTGGTTCAGTTTCTATGGTGAGGGAGAATCGGTACCCAGACATAGCGATAGAATTATGAAAAAACCACTGTCCTAAACAATGGTTTTTTCTTTGTTGGGGTAATTAAAAAATTCTGTGTGCCCCCCCC
>JBLIMJ010000037.1:0-7787 GCA_047638595.1 Acidimicrobiales bacterium | reverse complement strand
ATTTCAGAACACCTACATGCAGGTATGATGATGCAGTTTAGAGTGCAGGACGAAAATGGCAATGCTACAGGTGACGAATTCCGCGCGACAGTTCCTGCTTCAGTCCATAACAACGACACAATGAATGAAGCTTCAGCTGAACCAGTAAGTAATCAAGAATTTACTTTTTCAAGTAAAGTTGAATATACAGAATACACAGTCTTTGCAGAGTCAACACGTTTTAAGGCTGGAGACATGCAAAATATTACCTTAACGCTTTTCGATAAGGATCTGAATGGAGTTGTTCTTTCTGAAGAGTATCCTAACCCTCTAGGTATTACGTTTGTAAAGAGTAACGACACCCAACAGTTCTATACGTACCCAGGTAAAACAAACTTTACGATGCCTGACCACGGTACTTCAGGACATGATGACAGTGACGGTCACCATGACCCCGAACCAGCACATGATAATGATGATGGACACCATGGTTTTAATCTCATATCCACAGCCCACGCTCACGGTGGTGTAGAAGATGGTCATGCAGAAGAAACTGGTCGTGTATATCAATACACACTACCTGTGCTATTTTCAGAAAAGGGTTTCTATCGTGCATTTGTTGAATTTGTCCCTGAAGGATCTACTGAACCGATTACTCTCGCACTAGATATTGAAGTTGCATCAAATAATTTCTCAGTTGACAATTTCGGCTGGAGTAAGGAGATGAAATGGTGGATCCTGTTATTGGTTTCTCTGGGACTAATGGTTCCATTGGTTATAGGTGTACGTAAGTACGTTAGTGTTAAATAGATAGATATGAATAAATTTGCAATATTAGGAATAGCACTTGTCATCATTATTGTTGGAGGAATTCTCTATAAAGAATTCGTCGGTAGTGCTGATGCCCCTATTGAGACTGGAGTCGTCAAAGAATTCACAATCGTATCAAAAAAACTTGAGTGGCGATTTGAGCCAGAATCAATTGAAGTGGAGCAGGGAGATCGTATTATTGCCACTGTTATCAATGAAGATAATTTCGATCACGGTTTCGCCATTGATGCTTTTGGTATCAGTCAGCGATTGCCAGCTGATGGGACGATTGTGGTTGAGTTTGTAGCAACAAAGTCTGGAGAGTTTCCATTTTATTGTTCAGTCTCCTGCAGCAGCAGTGATAATTCAAGTTTTGGATTAGCTGATGGAGAAGTGCAAACAGGCCCATATGCAGGGACGGTCCAGGGTCACTTCGAGCATGTTGGCAAGTTTGTAGTAAAAGCATTACAAGCAGTTGGATTGATGGAAGAAGATGAAGACCATACACACGACGACACACACGCACATTAAAAATCAAATTTATACGTATGACAAAAATAGTTCTTAAAGTAACCGGAATGCATTGCGCATCTTGCTCTATCTTGATAGACAAGTTGCTCAAGAAACAAGACGGGGTAATAAATTCAAATACAAGTTATGGTGCTCAGAAAGTAGCACTCGAATTTGATGAGTCAAAAATCACACTCGAAAAAATAGATGAATTTGTGAACAAGCTTGGGTACGATGTCATACGTCCCGATGAAGATACTGGCGTGGAGGATTCTGAAGCTGCCGAAAAACGTCAAATGAAGCTGGCGAAACGACGTGTAGTAGCATCATTTGCTATTGCGTCACCGATTATTGCATACTACATGGGTGTACACATGTTCAACCTCCCCCATGTGCACCAGCTTTGGGGAATTGATCTGAACTACTTCTATTGGGTACTTTCAACACCAATTCAGTTTGTAATCGGTTGGTCATTTTACAGAAATGCCTGGGCAGCAGTTCGTATTGGCGCTGCCAATATGGATGTATTGGTTGTACTAGGTACCACCGCTGCATACTTCTACAGTATGATTGGTTTCTTGTTCTTCAACATAGACCACCCATTCTGGGAAAGTTCGGCAGCACTTATCTCCTTCATTCTCATGGGACGCTACGTAGAAGTGGTAGCGAAAGGAAAAGCATCTAGTGCTATTAAGGAACTTTTGAAACTTGAGGCAAAGGAAGCGAATGTCATGCGTGACGGTGTTGAAGTAACTATCCCTCTAGGAGATCTTGTAGAAGGAGATATTATCGTGGTGAAGCCTGGAGGGAAGATTCCGGTGGACGGAATTATCGTTGATGGAGAAACACATATTGATGAAAAAGTAGTGACAGGGGAATCATTCCCTGTGAAGCGTCAGAAAGGTGATGAAGTAATTGGTGCGACCATTAACCTCGAAGGACGATTTAAATTTAAAGCAACTAAGGTAGGTAAGGACACACTTTTGAACCAAATTATTAAGATGGTTGAAGAAGCGCAGGCTTCGCGTGCACCCGTTCAGGACTTGGTGGATAAAGTAAGTGAATACTTTGTTCCTACAGTGATTGTTCTGTCGGTACTGACATTTGTTGGTTGGGTGTTTATCGCTGAACTTCCTGTACGTGCTGGAGTACTACGCATGATTGCAGTACTGGTGATCTCTTGTCCGTGTGCAATGGGTCTTGCTACTCCAACCGCGTTGGTGGTAGGTATTGGCCAAGCTGCCAAGTATGGAATTATCCTTAAGGGCGGTGAGGCGCTAGAGAAAGCATACAAGATTACTGCAATTTGTTTGGATAAGACTGGTACTCTGACTATTGGGAAACCTATTGTGACGGATTTCATTATGGTAGGAAAAATAGGTGAAGCAGAAGCCGCAGTACTTGCAGCTTCTGCAGAAATGGGCTCAGAACACCCACTTGCTCGAGCAGTTATTGAGCACGGAAAGGAGTTTGGAAAGACTATTGAACCCCAGAATTTTGAAGCCGTGCAAGGTATGGGTCTTCAAGCAACTATAAAACTTAAAGGTAAAGATAGAAAAGTTGCCATTGGAAATCCGAAGTTCATGAAGAAACTTAAGAAAGATATTTCTGCGTATAAAGAAGACGTAGACAGGCTTCAGTCAGAAGCGAAAACAACAGTATTCATGGTAGTTGACGGTAAGATTGTTGCCATGATTGCAATGGCTGACGCGCTCAAGCCTTTTGCAAAAGAAGCTATTACAGCGATGCGAAATATGGGCAAGGAAGTAATTATGATTACTGGTGACAATCAAAAAACAGCCGATGCAATAGCTCGTGAAGTTGGGATTGATAGAGTAATGGCAGAAGTGCTTCCTCAAGACAAGGCAGCTACAGTCAAGAAACTACAGGCAGAAGGGAAGAATGTTGCTATGGTTGGAGATGGTATCAATGACTCCCCAGCACTCGCTCAAGCAAACGTTGGTATTGCAATCGGTTCAGGAACTGACGTCGCTATTGAAACAGGTGAAGTGGTGCTGGTAAAAGACGACCTTCGTGATGTAGTAACTGCAATTCAGTTATCACGAAAAACTATTCGAAAAATTTGGCAGAACCTCTTCTGGGCATTCTTCTACAACGTAGCAGCTATTCCAGTTGCTGCAGGAGGTCACTTACTTCTTACTCAAACATCGTTTGGTATTGCTGCTGGATGGGTGGTTGCAATACAGTCAAACTTCGGTGGGGCAGGACAAATATTCTTCAATCTCTCTCAAGCAACGCTACGACCTGAAATTGCAGGATTCGCTATGGCATTTAGCTCAGTATCGGTAGTAGTGAACTCAATGACACTACGTTTATACACTCCCCCTATGGAGAAGCTGTCTGACCAACAAGATTTACTTTCTCTTAAGTAAACTTAGCTAGGCTATAGAAAATGGACGGAAGCAAAGCTTCCGTCCATTTTCTATAGTGTGTGTAATATTCATTTCTTAATATTTATGGTGATATAATAATCCTATATGGAAAAAATTGAAATGAACATCGAAGGGATGCATTGTGGTGGTTGTGCAACTGGTATTCAAATGGTTACTGAGATGCTTGATGGTGTTGCCACATCTTTTGTGGATCTAGATGCTAAAAAAGGAACCTTTGAACTAGACGGAACAGGAGCGACTTCAGAGCAAGTTATTGAAGAGATATCAAAACTCGGTTATCAAGCAACGGTAGTGTAAGTATATGGATTTAATGACCTTACTGGTAATCGGTCATCTCATTGGTACCATTTTGGGTGTGGGTGGTGCAACCATGATCGAAGTGCATCTTAATAAAGCCCTTGCATCTGGAATGTCTCCGGATCACAGGAGTTTATTGGGTCTCAATTTTTTGGTGCTACGTATTGGTCTGGTTTTGTCACTCTTCACTGGGTTTGGATTTCTTATTTACTATGTAATAAGTGGGCAGGAATTCAGACTGCAAAATCCAGTATTGTGGGCAAAGTTACTGATGGTACTAATAGTGGCAGTCAATGCACTCCTGCTACAGTCACATAAAATCGGCCTGTACTGGGGAAGTGCTCTGTCTTTTATAACTTGGTGGACAACGATGATACTAGGAACCTTCTTAAGCAACGTTGTACGTTATGGGTTTATTGAAATAATGGTGACTTATGCACTTCTCGTGGTTGCTGGTGCGTATATACTTCATAAGATACGAGGTTATGTAAAATCTAAACATGTCTAATACAACTTTTATAATCCAAGTAATGAGTTCAGTACTCGCACTTACCGCGTCATACGCTTTCTTGATGAGTCTTCTAAAAAAAGAGCATAACACACTCTGGTTACGAGGTGAGGCAGTTGTTATGCTTTTGTCTGCAGGAATTTCCTTTGGGTTGTTCTATCAAAACATTTTTGATACTCAAAACTTCTTTGCCTTTCTTTCTGTACTTAT
This sequence comes from Acidimicrobiales bacterium, assembly GCA_047638595.1. Classification (GTDB taxonomy): domain Bacteria; phylum Patescibacteriota; class Minisyncoccia; order Phycocordibacterales; family UBA918; genus OLB19. The sequence continues at coordinate 3,059 of JBLIMJ010000037.1, read as the reverse complement.
GCTTGTTGTGGGCTTAGGTGTTTCACTCGCTATTGTTATTCTCCACAGGCTTTCTATGAAGAATGACAGCGCTCAGTACCCTGAAAAACACGTTCATACCATCATGATTTTGGCATGCAGTGTCTTTACTGCCCTAACTACACACGTATTCCTACAACTCGCATCCCTCGCTTGGGGTTAGTGAGAATAATAAAACACCTGGAAGCCTAGCTTCCAGGTGTTTTGTTTTCTCAATTCTATTTTTGTGCACTCTCCAATAGGTCAGTAAGTTTCTTATAGCAGTCCAGGTGGTCATCTACCGCTATTGTTTCAACAACGCCAATGACTGCTTCGTCATTACCACCAGGGAAGAGCCCATCACCAAAATAGACACATTCATCATTGTCCCAACCCATATAATCAATAAGTTTTTGTACGTTGGTACCTTTGTGTCTATCTTTATGTATGTAGTCTAGGCTCGTAGAACCTCCAATTTTTACAATAAGCTCATTTGATGTAAAAGGCGAGACCTCAAGTAGGGAGTCCCGTTTTTTTCGATCAGGGTCATACGCCATCTTAAGCGCTACAGGTGCAGTATTACCAATGGGACTAAAGGTGATTTGCCCGCCTCTATTTTCAATTGGTGTATATTCTGGATTAGGTTGTTCGTCTAACTGAGTAACGAGTGTATCGATATGAGCAAGGATTTCTGCCTGCTCCTCATCAGTGAGCTTAATATCCCACAGTTCAGTACTGTCCATATCTTCTGCATGATTACCGTTTTGCCCAAGTAAGACAGCTTTGAGATTGTTACTTTGCCATTTAATTTTTTCAACTTCTTGTCCTGAAACTATGATGATGTCCTGTGTAGCATTGGATAAGAGATTAAACATTTCAGGGAGTATCAACTGCCGTGCTGGTGCAACAGTCTGGTCCATATCGAAGAAAAGATGTTTATATTTCATGTATAAAATAATACCCTACAAATGAATATATAGTTACAGTTTTATGGTGTAAAAACTGTTCACTTTTCCATTTTGTTTTTCTAGATTATATGCTACTATGCAAGCGCAAATAGCGTTGTGAACAATCTATTTGGAAGAAGCTATAATTTTAGACAATTCAGAGTTTTAAACCAAAGAGACCATTGGAGTCAGGTTTACACCTTCAATTGTCTTGAATTACAAGCATTTCTCAGATTGATCAAACGTTAGGGTTGCATTAGATATGTTTAACTTTATACAAACAGCACATGCGGCAGAAGGGATTTCTGTGCACCTAGATCCTGTTATTGTTACACACGTAGCAGGAGTTCCAATAACTGCAACATTACTTACCGTATGGGTAACGATGGTGGTTTTGGTTATTCTTGCGTATTTTGCTGGAAAAAATCCATCATTAGTACCATCTAAACTACAAAGTGCCTTTGAGTTACTAATTGGTGGTGCGTATGAATATATTGAGGGGGTTCTGGGTAATAAAGAACGCACAAAAACTTATTTCCCAATCATAATGACTATTTTCTTGTTTGTATTGGCTATGAACTGGATGGGACTTTTCCCTGGTGTTACCTCTATAGGGTATTGGACAGGTTCTGGTGCAGATTTACACCTTACACCTTTCTTTTACCCTCCAGGAACTGACCTCAACATCACTATTGCGTTTGCATTAATCGCATTTTTCACAATTGAGGTTGCTGGTATTACAGCGATGGGTATCTGGAAGTATGGTGGTAAGTTTATTAATTTCAGAGGCAATAGCATAGGACAACGTTTCCTTAATTTTGCCATAGGTCTTATCGAACTGATGAGTGAGCTGGCACGCCTTGTAGCCTTTTCATTCCGTCTTTTCGGTAATATATTTGCCGGCAAGGTGTTGCTTTTGGTGGTAATGTTCCTCACAACTCCATACATACTACCCGTACCACTTATGGCATATGAGTTGTTTGTGGGGTTCATTCAAGCATTCATCTTTGCCATCTTAACGTTGTATTTCATTAAGTTAGCGACAGAAGAACCACACTAGACTTAATAAGTAATCATGAACCTGCCTTGTAGGTTGGTTCGTACTTGCTTGTTAAATTTAAAAAATTTAACGTTATAAACTAATACACACATATGACACCAGAACAACAAATTGAAGTTGCAACACACATTGCAAACATTGATGCTGATGGAGTGAAGGCAATGGCTATGGCGATTGCAGCAGGATTCGGTGTACTTGGCCCTGGAATTGGACTCGGTATCCTCGTATCTAAAGCCCTAGAAGCTATCGGACGTAACCCTGAAGCTGCAGGACAGATTCAGGCTACAATGTTCATTGGTATCGCTTTCGTTGAAGCACTCGCAATCTTCGCACTAGTGGTAGCATTCATCATTAAATTCGCCTAGTACTCGCAATAGTACCCAATCTGCTTCGTTGTGTTTCAGAAAATTTCATTCGTCGTACCACAAGTACGTCTCGTAAAATTTTCTTCACACAACTCGCATCTCGGGCACTCTAGCAAGTCCTAGAATCTTAGAATTATATGGAACAACTAATAACAGCATTCGGTATTGACGTAAAACTCATTATCATTCAAATCCTCAACTTTGGAATCCTTCTTGGGCTCTTAGGATATTTTCTGTATAAACCTATTCTAGCAATGCTCGCAACCCGTGAGGAAAAAATTGCACAAGGAATGAAAGATGCAGAAGATGCTGCAAAAGCAAAGGCTTCTGCTGATGAAGAGAAGAAAGGTATTCTTTCTTCTGCACACAAAGACGCTGAAGAAGTTGGTGCTAAGGCGAAGACCTACGCTGAAGAAAAAGCAGTCGTAATCGCCGCTGAAGCACAAACTAAAGCTGAAAGTATCATCAAAAATGCCGAAGCCAAAAGCGAAGAACTCAAAGAACAGGCTCGTAAAGACAGTGAAGCAGAAATTGCCAAACTAGCTATACTTGCCGCAGGAAAAATCCTCCAAGAAAAGAAATCCACCTAACTTAAGACATTCGATGTCTTAAGTTATGACTACAGACACAAATTCTACTCATTATGAAAAATCACTATATCCAAGCAACAATTGAAATGATCCAGTCAGG
>JBLIMJ010000036.1:0-7852 GCA_047638595.1 Acidimicrobiales bacterium | reverse complement strand
GTCTTGGTCACACTCCTGGAGGCTGATAACGAGCTATATAATACAGGGATCGTCGACATGTCGCACAAGTACCCAAAGATGTATGTGGTACGTCCACAGTTCTTTGTGCCGATGATAACACTACTGCGTAACGCAGCTATGAGCTCGCTTGAGTACAAAGCAGAACTGTCGTTGGTAAAGAACCAAAACATCGATATAACTGACTTTGAGGAGAATCTTAATAAGTTTAAAGGCGGTTTTGCAAAGAACTTTGACTTGGCGAGTCGGAAGTTTAAAATTGCAATTGAAGAAATCGACAAGACAATTGACCATCTACAGAAAACTAAGGATGCACTCCTGTCGTCTGGAGATAATCTTCGTCATGCAAACAATAAAGCTGATGACCTGACTATCAAGAAGCTCACACGTGGGAATACTACGATGGTCACAAAGTTCGCAGAGATTTCTGAGGGTGTCGATACAGAGTAGGAATTAACACAGCTCATTAAAACACCACCTGGAGGAAGATGTTGTTGTTTTGTTGCCGTGTTCAACCATGCTCAGCACAAGGAACTGTGATTTTACCAAAGGGATGATTTGAAGGTGAGTAGTACAAGTGTTGAAGACTCCCCTCGACCACTTGTAAGATAAAAGTGAAAATGTAGAAGGCTTTTGGAGTTACGTCGCGGGCTTTTGCCGTAGCTTTAAGAAGGAAAAAACCAAAAACCACACCAAGCATACACATTCAGTCAGGTTACCTGCTGTTTTTCAATTACTACCTATTAATTCCAATGAAGGGACTGGCATCACCCCAGTACATCGGTACTTTTCCATCCCATTTTTCTATCCAACGAAGTTCTACCACTTGAGGGTTCTGCCGTAGGGCCTGAGCTTCGATACTGATAGCCTCCGCTTTCCCCTTAGAGTCTGCTACTTTTTGCTGTGCTTCAATGACTATTCGTTCAAGGTCTCTGTCTGCCTTGAGTTTTAGCTGTTCAGCGGTTACTTTGGCTTCGATAGCCTCATTGAACGCTTGAGAAAATTCAAATTCAATAATATTGAATTCATCAACAATAATTGAACGTTCCAATAGTCTTTCAGTAAGGTTTCCCTTAATTTTGTCCTTTACTTCCTCTCTTTTTATAATCAGCTCTTCTGCGGTGAACTTTGCCGATTCCGCTTTGACTGCTTCTTGGATTGAAGGAGCGATAATACGAATGTTGTAGTCTCTCCCTACTTCTTGCCAAACTCTGTTCACTGATTCTGGTGCTAAGTGATAGTTTAAGGCAATTTTTGAAGTCACTATCTGCAAATCACTAGAAGCAGCGCTCGCGCGGATTTCATCTTTTTGAATCTTGACATCAATCTTTACTACGTTCTGCACAACCGGTATTTTAAAATAAAGACCTTCACCAATAACCCTGTCCTGAACTGCTCCAAATTGGAGGAGTATCCCTCTTTCTCCAGCTCCGATGATTCCAAAACTATTAAGGATAAGGAAAAGAGCAGCTAGTGCAATACCTGTAAGGGAAATAATTTTCGTTATATTCATCTCTTCCATTCTTTCATTTACGTAGTCCATAATTTTTATTTAGTAGTTTTTAAGTAGAACTTTTATCACTTCTCATTATACACAAAAAACGCCCTGTCTGTTGATATAGTGAGCAATACTGGGTGAGGAGTAATGGTTTAGGTTTTGAAATAAAAAGAATACCACAATTAATACTAGTATTAATTGTGGTATTAAAATTGAGATAAAAGAAAAACGCCCCTCCAAGCGATTTCTTGGGGTGGCGATGGTACAAGTTATGTGCTGAAGTACATTGCTCCGTGTGTTTCTCGGAAAATATCCTCCAACCTGTCACGAACTAGGGTATGAACACTCATAAGATAGGCCATCATAGCAGCAAGTTTCAGATCCTCGATTCGTAATTTTATTTCCCCTTCTCGTTTTTTTGAGTGTGTCATTCGCTTCATTGCAATTGCAAGAAGTTCGAAAGTGGCGACCTTGATACAACGTGCAAAGATGGACTCAGCATAGTCAATCTCACTACGATTCCAATCGTAAAATTCAATCAAATCAATAAACGTTGATTCACAACAAACTTCGATGATGTTTGTTGCTTTCTCTTCAGTGATTTTACTCGCTGAAGGTAGTCTGATTGCATGCAACAGATCTAATGCCAATTTTAAATTGATTATTCCGTCGTTGTCTGAGTCGTCAATGTCAAATGTTCCAAGGAACGTAAGAACTGTCATGGTCTTTCCTCCATTGCCCTCTACTAATTTGCCTGAGAAACAAGAATAAAGCAAGTATTAAAAGTTGAATAAACAAGACCAATCAACGTAAAATAAAAGAATACTACAATTAATACTAGTATTCCTTTATTTTACGTTGATATCTTTTAAGTTTTCAACTAAGGAGTTTGTCACAAACATATAATCAAGTCCAACAGTGTCTTACTGATTTGGTGACTCTATTTCAATTAAGTAAAAATACCTCACACCTGTCCATTTTATGCCTCCTGGACCTGCATATCGGCGATTAATAGTGTAGTTTCGTTTGATATATATCATTTATATACTGCCCTCACTTACTATTGAATCTAATAAATAAGCTATGGGAAATGAAAATGAAACAGTAGGGGAGTTAGAGATTAAAGACAGTAACGGAAACATTCTCCAGAATGACGATACTGTTTTTGTTATTAAAGATTTGAAAGTGAAGGGTGGTTCCAGTGTCCTCAAGCGTGGAACTAAGGTGAAGAATATTCATCTAACCGACGAACTACAAGGACTCACGGGAAAAATAGACGGAATGAAGGTATATACATCAAGCCTGAGTACATGAAGAAGGCGTAGAAAAGGAGAGTTGTGGTAAATAGGAAAACAAAAAAACCCTGCCAGTAGCAGGGTTTTTTGTTTAAGACTTACGCCTTGCTTACGTTGACCGCGTTCAGTCCTTTTGGACCTTCAGCAACTTCAAATGTAACTTCGTCACCTATTTGTAGTTCATCGAACTGTACGTTCTGAAGCTCGTTTGAGTGAAAGAAAAGTTCTTTTTCCTCACCTTCTTGAGCGATGAAACCGAAACCTCGGTCTGTTACGTTTGCGATTTTTCCTGATTGCATATTGGGCTAAATTAGTTTACTAAGTTATCAAACATTGAATACTGTGTCGTCAAACTCAGTCTGTATCTGATTGGCCATGATTATCACATGTATCTATTTATATGTCAATGAATTAATAGGAAGAAATCATGTCTCTACTCAATACGAGGGTCATCATCCTGTGATTCTAGTTCAGTAGTGATGTTATTTTGGAGTAACTCTTGAACGGCTTGATTTTGATTATTAACTTTGCAACGTCTTTCACCAGCAGAATTAAAGGATACGATAACTACACTACTTAGTGTTTTTCCAATAATATTCGGTGATACGATACTCCACGGGGTATATACTAGTCGAGCTTGGTTTATATGTTGTTCGACTTCTTCTTTCTGCACTGTAGTATCAGTATCACAACCCAAAGAAGTCAATGGAATTTGTATCCGGAACGATTCAGCCATGTCATTCAAGGTCTTGTTGTGTTGGTATAGGTAGTTATTGAATGGTGCAAGTGTTTTAGAAGCGTCCTTCATTGTCATGTACTGTTTTCTCAGGCTGTTTGCGAAGGCAGTGTCACTCACTTTAAGTTGTTCTAATTCTGAAATAGCGGAAATGATAGCTTGATTAGAGGTTGATGTTGAGTTATTCAATGTGCGTTCCAGAGATTCAAAACCAGTCTTCATCATTGCTATTCCAGTGAAATACTCCAGTAACTCTGATTGTTTGTAATTACCCATAAAACTACCCATACGGATAACCGACATGGCAGTTTCAATTGCTTGGTCTGAGTTACCTGTATCTGCTTCAACAGCTGTTCGGAGGGTTGTTAGTGTAGCAAAGCTTCTATGGTAATTTAAATTACAATATCTTGCATTAACACTATAATTATTTACAGTTGTTGGACATTGATAACCTTGTTTATATGAAGCAGCAATGAAACTGTCGGTTAGACCTCTAGTCTGATTTACTAAACTTATTGCTTCGGGGCTGTTTGCATCACTTTCATCTAGTTCTCGTGCAAATGTGAGTGCTGACTTGTAATTCTCCAGTTCCTGAACTGAGAGATTATCAATATCCGGTAATGAATAATGAGCATTATTAAATTCAGATAATACCTCAACTGGTTGAAGTATTAAGTCAGAATCGTTAATTTGCTGGTCGTCGGGAAATAGCAAGGTTAATATAGTGAGAAGAAACAGTGGCAATAAAGCTAGTAGTAACGGTACTTGAATGAGGAGCTTACGCGAAGATCCTCCAAATGTATTCCAATGCTTAATACTTGCGAAGCCAACCAGTCCCATAAACGATATTCCAATAATTGAACCAATTAGCTCAGTTATATTTGTAAAATTTTGGTTAATTAGATTCAGTAATCCAATGAGTACCATGCTAAATGAAAAGGTAAGTGTTATTGGTAACACCCAACGTTTAAGTCTGTAGATACCGATTCCGTAGAGGATTTCCAGTATTAAGATGACACATGCCACAGCAATGATGACTGATGTTGGGACTATTCCTTCACCCCATGCATTTGTTAATTCTCTGTAAGAGTGCAAGAGTTTTGCACCAACCACAATCGTCCCCAACAAAAAAACTACTGCATAAAAGCGGAAGAGTATCTTTACCCATTTTGGTAGTCCAGCAACCACATTTTCATCTGTGGGTATTTGTTCATTTTCCATATATGAATTGTATCATCTCTGAGGAGAACGAAATGTATGCAGCACGTACTCACTTGTAAAATCAACCGAATAACCCATTTATGTTTTATATATGTTGGTCCAGCATATTTTTTGTGTAATTGTAGAAAATGGTACAATTTTATTGTGTTTGTTGAGCTGCTACAAAAGATTATTCTCCCCACTATATTAATTGGGGTTGGTCTACTGGCGGTACTGGGTCATGTACTAGAAAACAGATCTCTTACTGCCTTAGGGTATGCTACAGCTGCCTCTCCTCTCCCTTTACCTTTTACAGATGCTGGAGGTTTCCAAGAAAGTTTTGCCCACACGTACAACATAACTATTAAAACAACTGCAGGAAAGATAGTTACTTTTCAGCCTCATGATGTGTCTTTATCTGGACCACACAAACGTAAAATACCGTATCTCAGTTCAGTAGTATTTTCTTCAAAAAACTATCCGCTGGTAGAAAGCATTCTTACCTACACATTTTGTGGCACCGACAACCCGATTCGTGCTTCATTTGGAATTGAGTCCGTTGCAATAATATATATCCACGTCACTTCAAATACTCCAGGAAATCCAGGCTCGTGGTCCAGAATTCGTTTATGTATAAATTAGAAAAAAAATATTCACCGCACCAATTTTCAATTTTCAGAATCCTGTTTGGGGTCTATTTATTCACGTACTTTGTGAGCCTTATCCCATATGGCAGTGAATTGTTTAGTTCTGAAGGAATGGTTGATCATGTGTCGTTAAATTGGACAAATGCGCTTCTGCCGGAAGTATTTACGTATGCAACCAATCCGATTTTCGTTACAAGCCTCTTAAGTATTCTCGCGATTCTGTCTCTGTGTGTCAGTTTTGGATACTGGCGGCGAATAAGTGCTGCACTGCTGTGGGTTGGTTGGGCAGCACTCTATAACATGAATAACTTAACCGGAGACCCTTCTCTAGCTTTTGTAGGGCTACTTTTGCTTGCTCTTGCCATTATTCCTGTGTATGAACCTCTAGCTCTCTCTAACCTGACAACTGCATCGAAAGAACATAAGAAGTGGTTCGTGCCAGCGATTCTCTTCTGGGGTATGTGGTTCATATTCGGTGCATCATTTACCATAAGTGGTTTAGAAAAATTTGCTAGTCCTGCATGGTTCGGAGGTTCTGCAATTATTCTATTGTATGAAGGTCCAATGGTTTTTCATTACGTACTTACTGACTTTTTGCGGACATTACCTGAGCAGATACATAAGTTGACCACGTGGCTTGTGTTATATTCTCAAATGCTGGCACTCCCAGCCATATTCTTTAGAATAACCCGCCTCATCTTTTGGCTCATAACCACCGCTTTCTTTGTATTTGGTCATCTTGTGCTCGATTTGACTTACGTACTCATTGCTTTGGTTCTATTTTATTTCTTCATGTTCGACTCAACCTGGTTTAAAGGAAGACAAAAAACAAATATGTTGTTTATAGATGGCACCTGCACAGCCTGTACAGCGTTTGCTAAATTTATTAAGACTGAAGATATTCACGACAGGTATAGCGTTGAAACATTCCAGAGTAAGGCCATTAAAGGTTTTTTGAGCGACGAAGAAATTGAAAAAATGGAAACCATGGTTCTAATCGTCGACGAAGTCATAATTTATCGTGGTGCGGATGCACTTATATACTCAATAGCAAATCTTGGAGGAATATGGATAACCATAAAGATATTATTTATATTTCCAAAAAAAATCAGGAGCAAGTGGTACCAATATATTTCTGTTAACCGATGCAGGATTGGGAGATGTTTATAATGATTTTTATGACTACCCTTATTTCTATTTGTATGACAAGATGACTTATTTACTCAAAAAAGATGAAAACCCATGGTAGATTTATACTCTAACCGTATAGATCAGGAATCTATAGTTAATTCAAGTTAAGTACGTAAGCGTAATACTTTAATACGCATACCTAATGCTATACTAAATTTATTACGAATCATAGAAAAAAGAGTGAAGTGTAGGAAGTTTCTGTTTCGCTGGCAACTCGTGCTTTGAAGGTGTCATCAATTTTTTAGTATGGAATTGATGTATAAATAGTTTCAATTTTTCTGGTAGGAATCACATTAATAATACAAGTGAAGTCACATTTGGGGTGGATGGTGTACTTACAACCAAGGATGAAGAGTCACAATTGCAAAAGTTAGAGTTTCTTTATGATGTTGTTTCTGAAGATTCTGTTATACATAGTGCTTATGAAATGTATGCAGATGAAGACGATATGACAATTAAAATAAACAAGGAACCATCCGGTATAGATGGTAATTTTCCTATGCAGAAAGATATTTGGTTTAAGTTCTCTAAAACACAGCCATTTGTATTTAAAAAATATAGTGCGGTCTACAATCATATAGAAGAGCAAGCTGGTAGTTTTAGTGAGACTATGCAATCATTATTTACTAATAAGGCTTTTGAGTTTGTCGGTAATCCAGAGTATATATACGAATCCGGAACATCCTCGTTTGTCTATCCTCTCGCATTGACATCTGAAGGACTGCAAAGTTATCTCATGTCAGTCTCTGAGATTGACCCTAAAGAACAAGGTGTTATGTTTGAATACATAAAACACTTAGTAAATGATCAGACTATTAGTTTTTTGAACAATAGATTTAAGCCGTATGTCATTGTTTCAAGTAACGGATCAGTACTATCATATGGCTTTGAAATGCATCTTTTGCCTGAAGAGGAGGTACTTGAAAAAATGGGGGTGTATTTACATGTAGATACAGATTTTACATTTCTTGAGGGGGCATCTTCAGATTTAACGTTTTCTGGAGATGCACTGATGTATAGTGAATTTGCAAAAACGAATCCAGTTGCCGAATATATATATCATAAAAAATTTGAAAGTTTACAGAATAGATCTAAGTATCGCTTAGATGACTGGTCAGACTTAATTAAAGATTCATTTGAAAATAATGGAGTCTACCCCGAATTCTGGAGTGATGTTGATATCCCATTTTATTTAAATAATGGAGTTTCCGTGCTACTTTATAGCTCTAATATAGATGGTTCCGGATTTTTGTTATGTTTAGAAATG
>JBLIMJ010000035.1:0-8072 GCA_047638595.1 Acidimicrobiales bacterium | reverse complement strand
AGTGGAAAGAAAAGCGAATGCAGTATTACATCGATCTTGGTTTTTCTCCGGAAAACTTGCGGTGGCACGAACATGAAAACTTAGTTTTTTATGCAAAGGCAGCATTTGATATTGAGTACAACTACCCCTTTGGCTTCAAAGAAATGGAGGGAGTTCATGCACGAGGAAACTATGACCTTACACAGCATCAGAATGCTTCTGGAACCTCAATGGAATACTTAGACCAACGTACTAATGAAAAATACATCCCACATGTAGTGGAGACCTCAGTTGGTGTTGACCGAACGTTCCTCGCGGTGATGACTGAGTTTTATGATGAAGATGAACTAGGGGGGGATACTCGTACTGTAATGCGGTTCCCAAAGAAGCTTGCGCCGATTAAAGTAGCAGTGTTTCCATTACTGAAGAATAAGCCGGAGCTCGTTGCAAAAGCAGACGAAGTGTTCTCAATGCTCTCAAAGCATATGCGCGCTGAGTTTGATGACAACGGAAACGTAGGGAAGAGATATCGCCGACAAGACGAAATCGGTACCCCTGCGTGCGTCACCATCGACTTCGACACCTTAGGCGAAGAAAACCCAGATCTAAAAGACACCGTAACAGTCCGCGACCGAGATACAGGGGAGCAAGAGAGGGTTGCTATTGTGGATTTGGTTGAAAGATTAAAGTAAAGAAAAAGAGCTAGGACAACCTAGCTCTTTTTCTTTAGTCCTTCCACCACGTAGCTTCATTTATATTTCACGATCGTCATAGAGTGGGACAGACGCATTCCACTATTACTCAGTAGATCGTGAAATTTCTCAGTTACATATACAAATAAAGTTACAGCATTTACATAAGTGCTTGAAAGGTTTACATATTTGATGTAGTTTCAGTGAAGATGCAATGGAATAATAAGGGGTCACAGGCAATTAAAAAGTCACCGCTACCGTCCGAGACCGAGATACAGGAGAACAAGAGCGAGTTGCGATCGTAGATTTAATTGAGAAGTTGAGATAAGTATAGAAAATAAAAGACCAATACCCTTGCAGCAGTCTTTTATTGTCTATTTGCAATATATTATAAAATATGATTATATAATATATATGAAAACAATTAGCATTACTCTTCCAGAGGCACTTTATAAGAAAGTGGAGACTGTTCGTAAAAAAGGCCACTATACTCGTAGTGAGTTTATTCGCGAGGTCTTACGAAGTAAGATTGGTGTACCTACGGTGCAGGCAACTACTGAAGAAATTAAGTCTGCTGAGTTAGGGAAAAAAGAAATTGAAGCAGGTGAGTTTTTGACCCTAGATGAGCTAAAAACAGCAGTTTTATAATATGACATGGCAGGTTCAGACAAAGAAATCTGCCGTAAAGATACTGAAGCGAATTAATCCTGCCGACAAGCAAAAACTTATTATTGCTATGACTGAACTGTCAGGCAGTCCTTTTAAAGGGAATGTAAAAGCATTGAAGGGTGGGCTAAAAGGTCTGCATCGTAAAAGAGTCGGTTCTTATAGAATTTTATATACTATTGATATCGAGATAAGAATTGTAGATATTGTAGACATAAAACGACGTGCATCTAAAACGTATTCCTAGGACTAACTTTATGGTACTGTAATTTCACTATGAAAGATAAAACACCGCGATACCTTACGACTACATTGCCGTATGTAAATGCTGAGCCTCATATTGGCTTTGGTTTGGAAATGGTGCAAGCTGATGCACTTGCACGATACTGGCGGCTGATGGGAGAGGAGGTTTTTTTCACAACAGGAACTGATGAGCATGGGCAGAAGATTGCACAAAAAGCTGATGAAGCAGGACAAGACCGACAAGAGTATGTTGATCACTTTGCTGAGCAGTTCAGCAAGCTCAAAAGTGGACTCAATCTTTCCTACGACAACTTCATCCGTACTACAGACGACTCACACAAGGAGGCTGCTCAAGCTATCTGGAAACTGTGTAAAGAAAAAGGAGATATTTATAAAAAGAAATACAAAGGATTGTATTGTGTGGGTGACGAGATGTACATGAAAGAAAGTGAGCTTGTTGATGGGAGGTGTCCAAATCATCCCAACATGGAACTACAAGAGATCGAAGAAGAAAACTATTTCTTTAAGCTTTCAAACTATCAGGAATACTTAGAAGAGTACTTGTCTCAAGAAGGAGTCATCGAGCCAGAATGGCGACGGCAAGAAGCAATTAACTTTGTGAAAGGAGGCCTTGAGGACTTTAGTATCTCCCGAGAAGTTTCTCGTATGGACTGGGGCATCCCGGTACCTGGTGACGAAGAACAAGTGATGTATGTATGGTTCGATGCACTTACGAACTACATCTCTACACTCGGTTGGCCAGAAGATACTGAAGGAAACTTCAAGAAGTTCTGGACTGACGGTGAAGTGACACAAGTAGCAGGCAAGGACCAGATTCGCTTCCAGTCCGTCACGTGGCAGGCGATGCTCAAAAGCGCGGAAGTAAAAGCTACAGATAAAGTGGTCTATCACGGTTTCATAAATAGTGGAGGACAGAAAATGAGTAAATCGCTCGGAAACGTTATCGCACCCTGTGAACTTGTAGAAAAATATGGAACTGATGCAACGCGGTACATCCTCCTTCGCCACATACACCCATTCGATGACTCAGACCTTACTTGGGAGAAAATGGACGAGTACTATACTGCAAACCTCGTAAATGGCTTAGGTAACCTTACTGCGCGAATCATGAAGATGGCAGAGACACACTTAGAAAAAGAAGTTTTCGATGAACCAGAGTATAAAAGTCTAGTTGCACTTAAAGAATTTAATTTCCAGAAAGCCCTTGATGATGTGTGGAATGGGATTCAAATAGCCGATGGAATTATTGCTGACACGGAACCATTTAAACTTATTAAGACAGAGCCTGCTGAAGCAAAAGCAATTCTTGTAAATTTAAGGAAAGCCTTGTATCTCATTGCTTCACAGCTGAAACCATTTATGCCAGATACCTCAGAAACTATCCTCCAGGCAATTGTTGAAAACAAGAAACCAGAAAACTTATTTAATCGATTAGAATCTTAGTATGTTACCGGAGTATTTTGCTTTCGTATCAACGGTTATCGCTTCAATAGGAGGTATCCACTATTTATGGCTAACCATACAGGGAAGGGTGCAACCAAACCGTCTGACATACTTCTTTTGGGGACTTTTCCCTGTAATTGCGTTCTTCGCGCAATCAAGTATAGATGTGTCGAGCGTAATGTGGATTACTCTTGCTATGGGGGTACTACCAGCTTCTGTTTTTGCAGTATCATTTCTTAACCCAGCGGCTTATTGGAAAATACAGAAAAGAGATTATCTTTTAGCGGCAATAGCAGTAGCGAGTATGTCTTTGTGGTACATAACCAACAATCCCATGCTGGCAATTATCTTTGCTTTGTTGGCAGATATGTTTGCGAGCATACCAACATTCATTAAAAGTTATACAGATCCTTATTCAGAAGACTGGCGTCCGTATGCAATTAGTTGTGTAGCTTTTTTTGTAGGGGTCCTAGCTATCCAGACATGGACTTTCGCAGAGTACTCTTTTGTCCTCTATTTCTTTGTCGCCACCTTACTAATGTCTACACTTATTTACGTTAGACAATCGTCGACAGTTCGAGTTGAAAACTAGTCCTCATGAGATACCTCATGAGAAATCTCATGAGGTATACTAAAGTATGGAAAAACAAACGATTTCACACACTAAGACACGTAAGCTATCAAAAGTGGCTAGCGGCAGTACATACAGCGTCACACTCCCAATAGAATTCATCCGCCACCTTAAATGGAAAGAAAAACAAAAACTCGATGTGACCCTAGAAGGAGATACTCTTATTATTAAAGATTGGAAAATGAAGAAACGAGTGTAACGACTATTCTGAATTTTATTCCCAATGCGTTCTACCCTTGGGTGAATTGCTGGAACTGAAATAGTCCCTGTTCTCCCATTCTATATTTTGGTAAAATAGAATTATGAAAAATGTAATTATAGTGCATGGGAAGCCAAGTAAGGAGGTATATTACTCTGGTAAATTTTCTTCATCGAGTAATTTCGCATGGATTCCTTGGATGCAGAAGCAGCTCATCATACGAGACATAAAAGCAGACGCTCCTGAGATGCCGCATTCATATAATCCTGACTATGACGTATGGAAGACGGAGTTCGAGCGCTTTGATGTTACTCCAGAAACGACGTTAGTGGGACATAGTTGCGGAGCGGGTTTCTTAGTGAGGTGGGTCTCTGAACACCCAGAGGTGCATGTAGGGAAGGTTGTTTTAGTTGCACCTTCACTAGACCCAACGAAGAAGATAGTAACTGGTTTTTCTGATTTTGAAATCAACTCAGCAATGCTGACTAATGTAAGAGAGGTTGTGGTCTTCACTAGTGACAATGATTCAGAAAATGCAGAAACCAGTCTCAGAATGCTGTCAGACACCGTTGAAGGAATAGAAGTAAAAATGTTCCCTGGGTATGGCCACTTCATCCCAGAACATATGAGGCAAGAAACCTTCCCAGAACTCTTAGAAGAAATTCTGAAATAAATATATGAAATCTTTTGATGACATTTTAAATAGAAACCATCGAGTCGAACTCGATAAAGCATGGGAGGGGAGTAAGACTCGTCGAGGAATTATTGCTGGGGTGACGTACATTGTTGCAGCTGCATTTATGAAGAGTATTGGTGTGGATGCGTTCTTGCTTAATGCACTGGTTCCGACTGGCGGATATTTATTCTCGACACTTTCATTGGCGATTGTAAAAGACTGGTGGATCCAGAGGGAGGAGTCTTCTTCGGAACCTGATTTAGATGAAGTGACAAAACAAGATGACTAATTTTAAATATATCGACACACATGCGCACTTAAATCTTTCAGCTTTTGATGAAGACAGGCAAGAGGTTGTTTTGCGATGTCTAGCTGAGGATGTTGCGGTTATAAATATTGGTACTAAACTCTCGACCAGTCAAAACGCTGTAGAGATTGCTGAAGCAAATGATGATATGTATGCGATGGTTGGGTTACATCCTATCCAGACAACTCCAGAACGGCATAGTGAAGAAGAGATAGGAGGTAAGGCGTTTACCTCTAAAGGCGAGGAGTTTGATACTGATACGTATCGTGCGCTAGCAAAGAGTTCTAAGGTAGTTGGTATTGGTGAGTGTGGGTTTGATTATTTTCATAATGGCGTCGATACGTACGAAGTTCAAGAAACAGCTTTTCTGCAACAGATAGAATTAGCTAACGAGCTACAGCTACCACTGATGATTCATACACGTGACCCAAAGCCTGGAGCTGACAGTCCTACAGGACGAAGTGTGTACGATGATGTCTACGACATCCTTAAAGAACATTCAAAAGTACCAGCCAACATTCATTTCTATGCAGGCGACTGGGAGCAAGCACAGAAGTTTTTCGATATTGGCTGTAATATTTCTTTTACAGGCGTCATTACTTTTGCTAAAGATTATGAAGAAGTGGTCCGTAATGCACCGTTGGAACTTATCCACGCAGAAACCGACTGTCCGTATGTTGCACCGGTGCCACACAGAGGAAAGCGATGTGAACCGACTATGGTAAAAGAAGTCTATAAAAAAATCGCGGAGATAAAGGGACTTGATGAGGAAGAGGTGAGAGTGCAGTTGGTGGAGAATGCGAGGAGGTTGTATAGGATGTAAAAAAGCAGTCCGGGAGGACTGCTTTTCCGACGAGTTTGTGTGCCGGAGTTTGTTTTAGAATCTGATTGGAAACTGATGTGCTTTGATAAACCTTTGTCTGAAAGTCTTCCCCCTTCCTTTTTGTTGGTTTGCTTCCAGGAGTTCTCGTTGATGTTCGGCTTCTCCTTGAGCAAATAATGCAAGATATCGATCACGTGTAATTGGCTTACGTGGATCATCGATAATGGTGCGAAGCCAAGGTTTTACGTCGGTATTGTAGCTTTCTTGCCAGAATGTCGAACGTTTTCGTATTATTTTAACGAGCTCAGGGTACATTTCATTGAGTCGACATAGAAGCATGTCCACTGGAGCGTGATCATTGGATACGTCTTCATATACCAGCACATCGCACTGGAGTGTCCTTAGATTCCAAACAATTGGTGCTTCTAAGACTGAAATACAGTGTTCTGGAAATATGTCAGTAAGTCTTGCTGCAACAAGTTCTCGATTTTTTCCCGCAACGTAGATAAACATGTTTCACCTCTTTGTATAGAACTAGATAACTCTAAAGATACAGTATGCGTATTGTCGGTTTGTGTCAATTGTAAAAACCTTATGCGGCAGCACTAGGTTTTTGTTTTTAAAATAGATTATTATAAAATCAGTCAGTTGCGTTAGGTGCGAGACACATGAGAAAAAGAGCGTGAGGCCTACTTGGGTAGGACGAGCGCTCTTTTTTGAAATGCAACGAAGTAGATGACGTGACTGGGTGGTTTTAGTCGAAGATTTTTATTAGATATTGATCGATTTCTCGTTGCTCCATGTCGTAAAAATGCTCTCTATTGTCATAGAGCTCTTCAGCAAGTTCTTCACCTACGAATCGCCAGTGCCATGGTTCAAATACATAGAATCCGTTGTCGTCAGGATAGGAAAGTGTGAATCCATATAGGTATGCGTTTTTCAATAGCCAACGGTAGGTTTCGGTATCCTGAAAAGCGATGTAAGGACCGTTGGTTGTCGTGTCGGAAAGATCAAGTGTGGTACCTAGTTGATGTTCCGAATATCCTTGATCTGCAGAGAAGGCATTGGCACCACTGCCGTATGTTTGTGTATACGCACCTTTGAGCTGCTCTTGCGAGTCAAATGAACGATATGCTGAGATTACTTTTAAATCTGTCCCGTCCCGCTCTGCCCGGTTGAGCATACTCTCGAGAAAAGGAAGTGCATCACCGTGGAAGTACTGCTGCTCGCGCCCTGCGAGGATGTATTCGTCGTCAATTTTCCGTATTTTAGAGGGGATATAGTTTTCGTTTAAAAAGTACACCTTTGAATACTTTTGCAGGAGTTCTTCGTCAGTCTTTGAAAGTTTATCAAGGTCGCCCACAGTGCCCATAATGGTGTTGATTTGGTCTTCAAAAGCGTCATTTTTCTTCTTCTCTTTACGGTAGTCGTTTTCGAGCTCTTCCAGGTCTTCATTTGTTAAAGAAAGTTCAGACATAAGTGCTTCTATGGTTGTCTGTGCCTCTAAAAGCGTTTGAGTAGTAGCGTTTTTTTCGTTAATGATACGTTGTTTCTCTTCAGTAAGTGAAAGAACATCGTTGTGTAATGTGATGGCCTTATATCCAAAATATCCAAGCAGTGCAAAGAGGATTAGAGCGAATAGTACCCCTAGGATTATAGTCGTCTTTGATGTGGTAGATTCTTCCATGTGAAGGCCATTGTAGCATTAATAATGACTGTTGCATCGTATTGCCCAGGGGGCCATTTTATGGTACTTTAGGCCAGTTACTAGATAATTCTGAATAAAAACATGTCAGAAGAAACAATGCCGGCAGCCGAAGCAAATGAGCGTTACAGCTATGAACTTGCTTTCCACGTACTTCCAACGGTTGCTGAAGGGGAAGTGTCAGGTGTTTTTGAGTCAATCAAATCACTTATTACTACACACGGTGGCGAACTCACTGATGAGGAAGCGCCAGAACGATTCGACCTTGCCTACGAAGTAGTCAAACACATCGAGCAAAAGAATCGAAAATTTACCAGCGCATATTTTGGATGGGTTCGATTCACTAATGAGTCAGAAGCTATTGAAGCTATCGCGGAAGGAGTTGAAGAAAATACGAACGTTCTTCGTCACCTTCTTCTTAAACTTACAAAGGCAGAAGAAGCGAATGCATTTCGTTTCCATGAAGCACTTGAAGTTGAAAAAACTGTTACAACAGTTGAAGAATCAAAAGTGGTTCCAGACATCACAGCTGTAGAGAAGACAGAGAAGACAGAGAAGACAGAGAAGACAGAGAAGACAGAGAAGACAGAGAAGACAGAGGAAGTAGAGGAATCAGAGGAAGCAGAGAAGACAGAAGAAACAGTAAACGAAACTACAGAGGAAGCTCCAGAAACTGAAAAGGCGGAT
>JBLIMJ010000034.1:0-8353 GCA_047638595.1 Acidimicrobiales bacterium | reverse complement strand
TCAGGCAACACAAGCCCTTCAGCAGAGGTGAGACCATTGAGGTATAAACTCTCTACTCCTTCAGACACCACCAAACCTTCAGCCGAAGTAAGACTATCGAGATATAAATAACCAACCCCCTCAGGCAACACTAGACCCTCAGCCGAGGTGAGATCATTGAGGTTTAACCACTCAACCTCCTCAGGCAACACTAGACCATCAGCCGAAGTAAGACTATCGAGGCTTAAACTCTTTACTCCTTCTGGCAACACTAGACCATCAGCCGAAGTAAGACTGTCGAGGCTTAAACTCTTTACTGCTTCTGGCAACACCAAACCCTCAGCCGAAGTGAGGCCATTGAGGTCCAAACCATAAACACTGTCAGGCAACACTAGACCCTCAGCAGAGGTGAGACCATCGAGATCCAAACCCTTAACCCCCTCAGGCAACACCAAATCCTCAGCCGAGGTGAGACTGCTGAGGTCCAAACCCTCAACCCCCTCAGGCAACACCAGACCATCAGCCGAGGTAAGACCATCGAGGTCAAAATAATCAACGTCTTCCGGTACCAGAACCTCAGCCGAGATGAGATCATCAGAATCAATTACTTCACTTGTTACAACATTTTCAGAGTAAAAAGCAAAAAAAACAGTTAACACACCTATTGATACCACAGTAACCAGCACAAGTGTTATTAAGACTACTTTGATGTATATATGCTGTAGTAGTGAATTACTTGTAGTTTCCTCTGTTTTTACTTCTTCCTCAATTGATGGGGTAATGTTATTTGTGTCCATTATCTAAGTATACATGTGGAGAATTGGGGGGAATGCTCATATTGGGGACAAATTTATGGTGCTAGTAACTGACGAGATTATTTTTAAAATGAAAACCTTGCTGATTTTACCTTCGGTAGTTAAGTAGGGCTTTATGAATACCATAATTAATACTAGTATTAATTGTGGTATTCATTTTGTATATGGCACGAAGTAAATTAGAGGATAGGAACGTACGTAAATTATTAAAAAATAGTGGAGGAAGTATACAAATGACACTCCCTATTGAAATCATCCGCAAACTTAAATGGCGCGATGGGCAGAAGGTAACAGTGAAAAAGCGGGGGAAGGGAATTTTGATAGAAGATTGGTCACGTTAGAAGTCGTAATTCAGAGAATTGCGACCTCTAACGGGATAAAAAAGGGGTAGAATATCTTAACGTAGAATTAGAGTACTAATACATAATAAAGTATGGATAAAGATCCGATTAAGGAAGATGGCCCAGATAATATAGAAAAAGTAATGTCGGAATTTGGTGGTCGGCTGAACGAAGTTCCAGAGGTTCGACTGGAAAGATTGGGCTATGTGTTGGTTGAATCCGAAACTGGCACGCGAATAATGAAAATAAGTGCCTATGAAAAATCACAACGAGAAGCGACTGAAAGAGCGGAAAAAATTCCATTTGATAAAGTTGTTATTGAATTTGAAAGCGATGCTAGAACAGGTTTGATTCATGAAGTTGATTTTTCATCCCTGCATAATTCCATCGATTGGTTTACAGAAAGTTCCCGTGATAGTTTTATGTATGATGATGCTGAAAAAGCCTTTAAAACTGTATATTGTGCGGACAACAAACTGATTGCATTGTATCAGTCGGTCTCAAAACTTGCTGGTGAAAAACGTCTCCCGCTACTTAATCAAGCTGATGATTCAGATCTTGAGGCACAAATTTTATTTGCCGATACTCATTTTGGTGCAATTGATAGGGTTCTCAGTGAGTCTGGTTATAGTAAGAAATTATCTGAACTGAATGATCTGTTATATGATCTTGAGGCGGCTATTGAAGATGACCCTGAAGAAGTACCAAAGCAAGAACGTATTGGACAAGTCACTGAAAAAATCGACACACTGCTACAATTTATGACTGGTAAATATGGCGATGTTGACATATTTAATTCTGCTTTCAGCAAAGAATTATCAGAAAGAAGCAATGATGATGATAACTGGTCAGAAGATTTTGATACACAAGATAAAATAACCCCTCTAGACCTCATTAAGGAAGCTATTATAGTTATATATAATGATCTAGAACTTCCTGAGCTTGCTAAAAAAGTTGCATCCGTAACTTCTTTAGATGAGCTAACTGCTGAAGTTCCTACAATTGCACCGATTACCCAACGTCAGATGGAACTACAGTCTGGCATAAAAGACAAGAGCCTTGATCCGCGTGATGTTTCTGGTGAATTTTCTGAACTTAAGCGGAAACGAAAAAAGAATCAGTCTATCCTTGAGGGGATTAAAGACCTGACACGTTTGCCTGAGCTACAAGCTCAATCAGTCATTGATAAACTCGATCGCTTTAGAGGTAAATTGTTCAATGCTGATAAAGATGGTAAGAGACGAATAAACAGATTTACGCTTGATGGAAAACCTGATAAGGAACTAGATAAAGATCCTGGTTCTATAAGTGGAGATTGTACTGAAGGGAAGCCTCTGCCCTTTAATCATAAAGATATAGACTTGTTCAATATTAAAGTGTTTGGTTCCAAAAATGAACACGTCGGAAATATATATTTACTGCAAACAACCCTGGGTGGTAACTATGATTATCTAGAGGAGATAAATCCAAAACTTAAAGAATTTATGGAGAATGGGGAAGATTCTGAATTAAAAACTACACCAGTATGGCATTTGGAAGCAGTGCAAATAATTTCAGGAGCACAGTGGGATGATGCAGCAATCCGAAAGTTTTTCCAAACGCTTAACCAGGCGGCAGAAAGAAAAGGAGTACATGGTATTACTTTAAATACTGGGCGTGATCAGATTTCTAATCACCGGTCTATTAGTGAGCCGTTTTTGTCTTGGCTGGAAAGTAGTCCTGAGGTAATCAATACTAATGTAGTGATACCTCGTGTAAATCAAAGCGATATTGTCAGTGGTTTTCAAGGGCAGGGAGAAGCGTTCTTTGTCCCTAATAAACTTTACTTTGATAAGGAAACGAGGGAAGGGGATTTTGATTGAGGGTTGGAAGGGGTAAGTTGGTCTTTCTGTATTGTTACATCCGGTTGACAACACTGTTTCATGCGACAAAATATACCTAAATACTATGATACGAATAGAGCTAAAAGAATCAAATAATAGGCCGTATTCCCACTCTTTAATGTATGGAATGTTAGAAAAAAA
Organism: Acidimicrobiales bacterium; assembly: GCA_047638595.1. GTDB lineage: Bacteria > Patescibacteriota > Minisyncoccia > Phycocordibacterales > UBA918 > OLB19. The sequence continues at coordinate 5,194 of JBLIMJ010000034.1, read as the reverse complement.
GTTTAAAAAAATACGGGTGTTTATGCTTAAAAATATACCTAAAATATTATTAAGTATATCGGTAGGTATTTTGGTTTGTATACCTATGGAAAAAGCTGCTGCGGTAGAAACTCCTGAGCTCGATTCTTTGGTTGCGCAGGTTTCGGCACTTTCGAAGTATATTGAACGGAATTTTATATCGCACGAGAATACGGTACTTTCAGCTGATGAACTCCGCCTGATTGTGAAAGAGGGAACTGACTGGCTGATAAATGCTCAAGAAGATGATGGTCGCTTTGCGTATGAATATGTTCCATATGAAGATATGTACCTCGATGACGATCATGTGGTACGGCAGTCAGGTTCACTCTATGAACTTGGAGAGATTGCACGACGTGACTCGGCAGGAGTTATGAATGTTTCTGACGCTATTAAGAATTCTGTTGGGTATCTTGAATCTCTCACGGAAGAGGTTGAGTATAACGACAATACTTTTCGGTGTATCACCGATTCTGAAAAAAGTTCTCGTTGTCAGCTTGGCGCTACGAGCTTGGCACTTTTAGGAATACTTGGATATGTTGAGGGTGGTCAAAAAAAATCTTCTCAGTATGAGAGTCTTATTGAAGAATACCTCAACTACATCATGGCGATGAAGAAGAGGGATGAAGGTTTTAAGGGGTATTACATTACCAATAGGTCATCACAGTCAGACAAAGAGTCTTCATTTTCAAACGGGGAAGCATTACTTGCACTGGTCCGTTACTATCAGTACAACCCACGGGAGGATGTAAAAACGATGATTGATGACACGTTTACCTATCTTGAAGGAAAAGAGTTTGAGACGCCACTGTACTTATGGATTATGGCGGCGCTGAAGGATATGCAGGAGCTTTGGCCTGATGAGCGCTATGTTACTTATGCTCAAGAATTTACAAATACACGAAGGGGAAGTCTCACTCGCTTGCACTATACACAGAAGAACTACTGCGCGACTACTGAGGGTCTTGCCAGTGCGTACAATGTGCTGAAAGGTAATGTCTCTGAAAGTGAACTTTCATTACTACGCCAGGAGATAGATTTTTGGAATGTGCATAATAGTGTTTTGCAGATATTGCCCGTTGATAAGTATCGCTTCGTTTTTGAGGGGAGTGCATTTGTTATGCAGATGCTTCAAGACGTAGAGCAGGCACAAGGAGGTTTTCTTACTAGCACATCAGTGCTGACTCAAAGAATCGACTACACCCAGCATTGTGTCAGCGCATACCTACAGACCTTGGTAGATATAGAAGGAAACGAGTTATAGTGCTATTTTGAATATACAATAAACCCGCCCCAGATTGGGCGGGTGCGTTCTTTTGTGTCAGTTAAGTTCTACGGTATAGGGTTCCTCTCTGACTATCAGTTGGTGCTGTCTGTCCGAGAGTACGAGATATACATGTTCTCCACCTGGTAGGTAGAGAGGAGTGACACCGTCATTGAAATGAAGTTCATAATACTCCACATCAGTTATCTCATTATCCGTGTAGAGTCCCTTACCTTGCACCAAGAGAATCATCCGTGTTTCTTCAATGCACTTGAGTTTACAAAATGTAACAAGATCAGAGGTGAATTCGTCACGTTTTGAGACTAAAGATGGGTGGCACTGAGGATAAAAATTTATTCCCATTGTATCCTCCTTGAATTGAAAGATCTTATATTGTTATGGACTATAGCAGTTAATTGGTTTTACGCAAAGACTCAGTGATGTCAAAACGTGGGTTTACTTTTTTTCCTGGGTTGAAGATGTCTTGTGGGTCAAAACAGTGTTCGACTTCTTTAAATAACTCAATAATTTTTTTATTAAAAATCTTAGATAGGTGTGGGGTGCGGATGATTCCGTCGTTATGTTCACCACAGATGTTTCCATCGTGTTTGACTGCTAATGCAAAAAACTCCTCAGACATTTTTTGTATCAGTATTGGTGTGGTTTTGTTGGTGAAGTCTAGTAAAGGATAGAAGTGTAGGTGCCCATCACCTCCGTGTCCATGCACGGTAGCGTTTATATTGTATTTTTGGAGAAGCTTCTTAATGTCTATTAAGAATTTAGAGAGGTTTTTTGGAGGGACAATCATGTCTTCAAGAAACGCAGCGGGTCGTTTGGAAGGGTCTTGAATCTTTGAGAGATCATAACTGGCTCGTTGAATCTGCCAAAGCATTTCTTTTTCATACTCACTTGTAACCGCGCGAGCTCTTTTGCCTCGATTCTTACGAAGTGTCTTTGCAATACCTGCAGCGGTACGCTTTTTGCCAGTTTCACCGTCGAGCGTTATCAAGAGTGTTAGTGCTGGTGTTTTCTTGTTGTATCGTACATGGTACATCGTATACATCGATAAGAGTACTTTGTAGTATTTGGTGGTTTTTAAGCGATTTTTGAAGAATTGAGGAGTCTTCAGTGCAAGATCAAAGGTTACGTCATCAAATAGCTCGATGTTAATCGGATTAAACTCAAGTGCTTTCGTAATGACCTTTCCAGTATCAAGGAGGTCAAAGATAGGAACGACCACAAGCTCAGTATGCTTTGCAATAGGTGCTGTATTTAAGGTGAGAGAGGTAATGATACCAATACTGCCCTGACTACCTGAGATGAGTCTTGTTAGATCAAAGGTACCACTTCCGCGTTTGAAGCTGCTTACCGTGGTGTCTAATACATCCCAGAGTGGGTAACCAGCAGAGTTTTTCTTCGGCTTCGGCTTTGCATTTTGGATAGGCTTTTCATTTTTGGAAATTAATTCAAAGATATACTCTGCAATACGGGCATATGCCGTATCTTTCTTTATGAGTGTCTTGAACTGGCTGTAGGTAAGTGGCGCGATGGTGTATGTCTGACCGTCATGCAAAGTAACTTCCAGCGACTTCACCCAGTCAGCACAAGAGCCAAATCGAAGTGAATCTGGACCTGAAGTGTTGTTTGCAACACATCCACCGATGGTACAGGTATCTTGCCCGACAGGCACAGGAGGGAGATATACATGGTATTTTTTGAGTTGTTTTTCAACAGTACTCCACAGTGCGCCTGGCTGACAAGTAACGGTCGTTATGTCTTTGGTAGTGACTATGTTGGTTACTTTATTTAAATGTGCCGCGACATCTACGACAATAGAATCAGTAAGTGAACCACCAGACAAGCCAGCACCATTGGCACGGGTGGTCAGAGATAAAGAAGGGAAGCGTCCTGTTTCTTTTCCAAGTACTTTCACCGCAGTTTCTACATCCTGTTGATTCTTCGGCTGAATAACAATCTGCGGTCGAATTGAAAAAATACTTTCGTCAGTACTGTACCTATCGAGATACTTCTTGTCAGTTGAAATACCACCAGCAAAACCAGCTTCACGAAGAAGTTTTTCTATTAAAAGGTGTCCAAGTGGTTCACACCTTAGATTGCCAGTTTCAGGGACATCCTCTGAAACTTCGTTGCTCTCCAGGTCAGCCTTATAGAGCTTTTTCTTTGGAATATTTTCTTGAGCTTCTTTTTTAGGAGTTGTTTTTTTTGTCTTGAGAGTAGGTTTCTTTGTTTTGAGAGGAACTTTTTTAACCGTAATTTTCTTGGTTGTTGTTTTTTTAGGAGCTTTTTTTACCCGCACAGAAGTAGCCTTCTTTTGTGTAGAAGCTTTTTGAATCACCGCAACATTACTAACAGGCAAAGAACGTGTAACCATAAGTTATATACACAGTATAACAACTTTTTTACTGAAATGTGTTTGTGTCCACAAAAAACGGCCTCTGCATTTGCAGGGCCGTTTGTCTTCTTTAACTTGCACCATTACGTTGTGATGCTTCATGCTTGAGAATTTCGGCAAATACTTCAATCGCATGAGGAATTTTTATGTAAAGGGTTTTCCAATAGCTGTGTGTTATTTCTACGAGCCCTTGATTGACTAATTGTTCCAGTAGTTCATCGAGATTTGCTTTTTGGATTTCTCCATCTCAAATTTTGATGTAATTCTGTTTACGACTGAACTAATTGGTGCTGGACTAGAAATACTTTTCTAGCATTTCCGGATCGCCATAGAGATGGAATTCAACTTGGCCACCTTCAACATTGTGTTGAAGGTATTTGTATTGCTCCCCGTTGCCGGGGTTCATTCCAGGCCTGCGTCCGTAGGAACTTTTACAGAAACGAACAAATTTACCCGATTTCCTTGATGGAAACCAATGTGGTTGCGGCATGATTGGCCGCTGAGGCCATATATGGGTCGTTTGGTCTGCTTCAGACCGTGAAATTGTACGACTAACCAAGCTCCATATTCCTTTTAAAGCATTCTAACTAGTGAAAATATAACTTAATTTTATAAAAAGTCAGTGTGTAACTTGACAAGTACACGTATAACTGCTTTAATTATACTAGGAAAAAGAAAGGGAAACATATCATGATGATGTGGAAAAACATGTGTGCCGTCGCAGCTTTGGCTCTGGTGGGAATAACTGCTGTTGCATCAGCAGAAGAATTTACGTCAATATTGTGTCTTTCACAAGATGGACAAGAAGAGCCTGTGACCATGCTTCGGCTGATGAAGCTTCTGGAAAACGAAAACAACTCAGAATCTTTTCAACAGGAGGTTGCTCTCTTGGAATCTCGGGGAGAATGCGTCAAAAACTATAAATTCGTCATTGAAGATGAGTTTTCAGTGAAGGATCTTCCTCATTATACGAAAACCTTCTTCGGCCAGATTGGTATTTTGTCAATCGACACTCAAAAGGGAAAGACTGGATATGTCTTTATCCCGGAATTCAGCGATGAAACTTGGGAAAAATTTCGGAATGAAGCGACGAAGGTTGACACATAGTCAACCGAAATAGCGCAGCTTACAGCTGCGCTATTTTTCTTTGCATGGTAAGTTGTGTAATTATGTTAAAATTGCAACACTATGACACAAGAGCGAGCACTGGAAATACTAAAAACAGGAGGGAATGTGTTCCTTACAGGTGAACCTGGTTCTGGTAAAACGTATGTTATTAATCAATATATTGCGTATCTTGAAGCGTGTGGGGTGAAGGTCGCGGTTACTGCTTCAACGGGTATCGCGGCAACACATATCGGTGGCATGACCATTCATGCATGGAGCGGTATTGGTGCGCGTGATCAACTGTCTGCGTATGACGTCGAGCAAATTACTACCAAAGAAAAGATAATGCGGCGGGTGAAGAAAGCACGGGTCCTGGTGATTGATGAAATTTC
>JBLIMJ010000033.1:0-8486 GCA_047638595.1 Acidimicrobiales bacterium | reverse complement strand
ACGGCGTGCACTTTGAAGGAGGTGGTAAAGATCATTACTCTAAGGGAGGCGCACGACAAGTTGCTGAAGCTATCTCAAATGAAGTGTTGGAACATAAGCCACCATATGGTGTGTTTAATGAGTTCTTCTTGATAGGAGGGAAGAAGATGTCTTCATCGAAAGGAAATGCTGCAACAGCAAAAGAAATGACTGAATTGCTCCCACCTCATATTCTACGACTATTATTGCTCAAGACGCCGATTAACCGACAGCTTGATTTCGATCCCGAAGGCGATGCTATTCCGGTGCTTTTTGATACATATGACAGACTCGCTGAGAAAGTATGGAGCGGTGTTGAAGATGATGATTCACAGGTATTTAAATTTTCTCACTTACCAGAAGAACGTGAATCTATGCATCAGCGTTTTCTCCCGCGTTTTTCGCAAATAGTATTTTTTGTACAGATGCCTCACATGGACATCTATGAAGAGGTTACGAAGATGAAAGAAGCTGACCTGACCCCCGAAGACAGAGCTGAAATCGATATGCGTGTTATGTATGCAAAGAAATGGCTTGACAGGTATGCAGATGAAAAATTTATCTTCGCATTACAAGAAACACTTCCAGAGGCTGCTTCAGCTATTACTTCAGAACAAAAATCTGCACTTTCTTTGTTTGCTGACAAACTTGAAGGAATTGATTCTTCAGACGGACAAGCGATTCATGAGCTTACCCATGAGATTAAAGAAGAGTCTGGTCTGTCTCCTAAAGAATTCTTTACCGCCTTGTACTTGGCTTTTCTTGGTAAGGAGAGTGGTCCAAAGGTTGGATGGTTTTTAAGTACCCTTGAGAAGGATTTTGTTTTGAATCGATTGCGTGGGATTAATTAAAATCTAATGGAAAAACAATCTTTACATGTAGGTATCATTATGGATGGTAATGGGCGTTGGGCTGTACAGCAGGGCAAACAGCGCCTTGAGGGGCATGCTGCGGGGGCAACCACAATGTTGAATCTTATTAAAGAAAGCACAGAATGTGGTGTGCATACGTTTACTGTGTTTGCGTTCGCAATTGCTAATTGGAAAAGAGATAATTCTGAGGTGGATGGACTGTGGGTACTTTTCATTCAGTTTTTAGAGGCAAACTTACAGGAACTAATTGATGATGGTGTTTGTTTCAGGCTCATCGGTGACCGTGGTGGTTTGCCTGCAAATGTACTCGCTGCATCTATAGACGCGGAAAATCGTTCAGAACACAATGATAAAACTGTGTTACAGATTGCACTTAATTACGATGGGGTAGATGAAGTTGCGAGAATGACAAAGGGTGCTATGGAAAATGGAATTTCAGTTGAGGACATTGATACAACTTACGTACGTAGTCATTTGGATACGCAAGTGGGGAATGAACCAGATATTTTAATACGAACCGGAATGCCGGAGGCGTGTGATGGTATGTCGGTGTGGCGTGGTTCTGGGTTTTTACCAGTTCAGTCAGCAGAATCGGTCTGTGTTTCTACCGAAACCCTTTGGCCCGACTTTACCCCAGAACACTTGAAGAAGATTATCGCATACGCAAAACCAAAAGATAGGCTGTTTGGCGGGCAGCGTTAAGGAAAACAGTGCTTGAGCACTGTTTTTTAGCTGCCCGAGCCGGAGCAATGTTGCTTTAGCAACGATGCGAGGTGGGGTCGAGAACACTTAGTAGATTCTGAACGGAGTGAAAGAATATACTTAGTGATTCGTGACGGCAGCGTTAAGGAAAACAGTGCTTGAGCACTGTTTTTTAGCTGCCCGAGCCGGAGCAATGTTGCTTTAGCAACGATGCGAGGTGGGGTCGAGAACACTTAGTAGATTCTGAACGGAGTGAAAGAATATACTTAGTGATTCGTGACGGCAGCGTTAAGGAAAACAGTGCTTGAGCACTGTTTTTTAGCTGCCCGAGCCGGAGCAATGTTGCTTTAGCAACGATGCGAGGAGGGTGAGAAGCGAACATATGAAACTTCGCAAGAGGTTAACTAATATTATGACGAAGGAAAAATATTGATAACCTACACAGTTCCTGTAGGGAACAATTATAGTTAGTAACTTGTATGATCAAAGAAAATGGAAATTCGGCACGATTAAGTTGATTTTGTAACTTTTATTAGGTACATTACGTTCCATTGCATAAGTAGTCAGAAGGAGGACAGTATGTGGAAAGATTGCGTTGATAGTAATATATACGGTGCTGTACTTGTTGTATACTGCCGTAAAACCAAGAGATACCTGTTACTGCGTGAGTTGCGGGATAAACCTAAGGTCTTTAAGAAGAAGAATATGTTTGGTTTTGCCTCTGAAACAAAAGAGGAAGAGGACCAAAGTGTTCTCGGAACTATCGGAAGACTCGTGCATGAAGAACTGGGTGTTAAATTGAACATTGATGATGTCATACTGAAAGTGACACCAATAAGAAATTTTAGACACAAGATTCCAGTGTATGTTTCTTGGACAGTCGTGGGTGATGAATTTGAAGCAGTTCCGAACGATACCGATGTTACATACGGAGGTTGGTACACTGAAAGCCAGATTCGTGATGCACCCACTTTTCCCAATGGCCTGAGAATTGAAACTATCGAGGTTTTGGATACAGTGATCCAGCTCGGTCGAGACGCCCTTATATAACATGTTACCGTTTGGTATTCATGGAGGGCGTCTTTATTTTTTTATAATACAAGAATGAGGAAACTTTTCATCAAGGAGCATGTGATGATAGTTTGCGCTATGTAGTCCATTAAAAATATGAATTTCTTCTAGATGGGAAGCGGTATTGAAAAGTTCGGTACATTCCTCTATTTTTCCCTGTAGGCCACCTGTAGTGTCGGTGTTGTGCGATTCGGTGAGTGTGACGCTTTTATCTATCTCAGAAAATGTGAATTCTTCTACCAGTTGTGCATTCTTGTGGGTGTGTGGGTCATTGGTATACACACCATTTACATCAGTTGCAAAAAATATACGTTGTACCGGCAGTAGGGTACACAGATGTGCAGTCACAGCGTCTCCTGAGCAAATAGACATGCCTAAGGTCGTGTCTGACACCATGTCGCCATACATGACAGGGATGTTATTTTCATCTAAAGCTTTTTGAATTCTTTGTATATCACATACCCGAATTTTTCTATCGGTTTGCGATAGCACATCGTGTGTTGGGACGCTTTGTAATGGTAGACCGCAAGTATTGCCGATTTCTATAATTTCTTCGTGGAGTTTTTCAACTGCCTTTTGTGTATGCAGTGCGCCTGCTTCTTTTTCAAGATTTCCTTGAGTACCCCCACGCAGGCCGTATTGGTGTGCAAGATGATGTACATGGCCCCCTGCACCATGGACAATAATAAGCTGCATGCCGTGGCCCTTTTGTACAGCAGCTATCTTGGTAAAAATTTCACGTAAAATACCCTCTCGAACGGTATGTTCGATACTTTCTTTGTTGGTGATCACACTTCCTCCTATTTTTAATATGAATAGTTTTTTCACAAGTGTTTAGAGTACCGTAAAAGTAGATGTTGGTAAATAAGATCTATGCGAACATGCGTTTGAATGGGTCTTATTTACAGCCATATTATTTAGATGGTGGGATGGGGGAGTTTTTCTATATTGAAGATTAAAAAAGCATCAAAAAACTAGTTTTGGGGTGCTTTTTTAAAATACCCTTTGTTTTAAGCCTTTGATTGGATATTTTGAGCTATAAGGTATAGGGAGACTGTGTATAACTGTGGTGGACGGTGGGATGAAGTGGTGTACAATGTGCATGTGGTGGGAGATAGTGGTATACTTTGAAATAAGTATACAGGGATGAGTTGGTTTGAATACCCTCTGTAATTACTCCACTAATTGCAGCAGGTCTTCAGACCAGCTCAAAACTATTAAGACATGTTAATCGGTGAATACAAACATACGTTGGATCCCAAGAAACGGCTGTCCATGCCGTCCAAGTGGCGGAAGGAACTTGGGAGAAAGCTTGTAGTTACTCGAGGTCTTGATAATTGTCTCTTTGTATATCCATTGAAACAGTGGCAGGTGATTACCGAGAAAATCGGTCAGTTGCCACTGGGACAATCGGATACGAGAAGCTTTAATCGATTTTTCCTATCGGGAGCGGTTGAAGTGGAGGTAGATAGTGTTGGACGTATTCTCGTTCCAGATTTTTTAAAGGAGTTCGCAGGACTTGGCGGTAAAGTCACGCTTGCAGGAATCCATGATCGTGTAGAAATTTGGGATGAGAAGAAATGGGAAGAATACAAACGCCGTATCGAAGCTCAAGCGGATCAGCTTGCTGAAAAACTTGGTGCCATCGGCGTCCTGTAGGAATCAATCAGAATTCTGGTGGTTCCTGGCCATCTACCATACAAGACCACGTAATTTCATCGCCATGCGACACATTACGGTCTTACAACAAGAAGCAACTCAACAACTGAACCTGTCAAAGGGTTCAGTTGTTGTAGATTGCACACTTGGTTCAGGTGGACATGCAGAGGAAATTCTCAAAGTCATCGGAAAGAAAGGTACCTATATTGGACTTGATGCGGATTCAACCGCAATTGAAGCCAATACCCACCTCCACAGTGAGTATGACGCGACAATCCACTTGGTACATAGTAATTTCCGAGATATTAAACAAACACTTACCGAACTTAACATTGATACTGTTGATGCGGTTTTAGCTGACCTAGGTTGGCGAATGGAACAGTTTGATGGATCTTCAGGTGAAAAAAGAGGTTTTTCCTTTAAAGAGGACGAGCCACTACATATGACCTTCGGAACACCAACAGACTATCCATTTACTGCACACGACATTGTTAATCAGTGGGATGAAGAAGATATTGCAAATGTGATATATGCCTATGGGGAAGAGCACTTTTCAAGACGAATAGCAAAGAAAATCGTTGAAGTCCGTAAAGATGAAGAAATTACTTCGTCCGTACAACTTGCTGACATTGTGTACCACAGCGTACCAGTGCCCTACAGGCGAAAGAGAACACATCCTGCAACAAAAACATTCCAAGCGCTCCGTATTGCAGTAAATGACGAGTTTGATGCTCTCAAAGAACTACTCTTTGATGGCATGGAAGTTCTGAAACCTGGTGGAAGAATGACGATTATATCTTTCCACAGCCTTGAGGACAGAATTGTGAAGCAAACATTTAAAGAATACGCACGCGATCAAAAAGGTGTCCTCGTACAAAAAAAACCAATTGCACCAACCCTTGAAGAACAAAAAGAAAATCCCCGAGCCCGAAGTGCAAAGTTACGAACAGTAGAAAAAATATAAATAACCCTATGACACGAAAGAAACAACAACTACATATAGAAAAACATGTCTGCATAGGACTCACCTTAGTGTCTATGCTGTTGTTTATTTCGTATATTTATCTCATCAGTGCATCTGTTGTACATGTGGTAATCAGAACTGAAGTAAATCAAGAAACACAAAAAATCAGCTCGGAAATTAGCCTTCTTGAAGGTCGGTTTATTGAAGCACAATATAAAGTAATTGCAGATATTGCATCATTACAGGGATATACACAAACTTCAAAGAAAATGTTTATTGACCGTACAGAACCAAGCTTGGTATTGTCTGACGGTAGTGCGCGATAGTAATCTATATTGATTAAGCTTACAATGCAGTCATGAGAAAGAAAGCAATACTCCGAATACGCATCATTACGGGCGTTGTTCTTTTTTTGTCACTTATTTTGATAGTACGTTTGTACCAGGTACAAATAGTGCAGCGTGATTATTACAAGGATAAAGCTTCCAGCCAATACGTACATACCGTTCGTGACCTCTATTCCAGAGGAAGTATTTATTTTTCCACTAAAAACGACGAGAAAGTATCAGCCGCTACCGTGCAATCGGGATATTTGTTATCGTTGGATCCTTCACGTATTGATGATCCACTGCATACCTATGAACAAATAAATACCGTATATCCACTCGATAAGGAAGCTTTTATATTCCGTGCCAATCAAAAAGAACGTACTTACTTTGAAATTGCTACTGAACTCTCAAACAGTGAAGCAGATTTGATTGCGGCACTTGATTTAACTGGTGTGCAACTCTACCGTGATCGCTGGCGATACTATCCTGGTGAAGAGCTTTCCTCGCGAACAGTTGGTTTTGTCGGCTTTACATCCGATTCTGGCTCAGGGTTAACGGGACGCTATGGACTTGAGCGATATTATGAAGAAGTGCTTGTGAGAGATGAACACAAAATGTCTGTTAATTTTTTTGCTGAGATATTTAGTAATTTAGGGAGTATTATTTTTGATACCACTGAAACCCGAACAGGAGATGTTGTGACCACCATTGAACCGACCGTTGCTCGTATGCTCGATAGTGAATTGATGAAAACACAAGAAAAATGGAATAGTTCTTTAACGGGGGGTATTATTATAAATCCCAAAACTGGTGAAATATACGCAATGAATGCCGTCCCTACATTTAATCTCAATAATCGAATAGGTACCACAATAGATGACTTCAAGAACCCTCTGGCAGAAGATGTCCATGAGTTTGGTTCAATTATAAAAGCACTCACTATGGCTGCTGGAATCGATAGCGGTTCTGTTTCGCCGAGTACTACATATTATGACGCTGGGTTTCTTGAGATGGACACCTACACTATTAGTAATTATGATGGCCGTGGGCGTGGGACGGTGAATATGCAGGAGGTTCTTAATCAGTCTCTTAATACCGGTGTAGCATTTGTGGTGAAGACCATGGGAAAAGATCGCTTTCGAGAATATTTTAAAGCTTTGAAACTAGGTCAAGAAACAGGGATAGATCTTCCAAATGAAGCTTATGGTTTGGTTGCAAACCTCGATTCGCCTCGTGACATTGAGTATGCGACTGCTTCGTATGGACAAGGTATTGCGCTGACACCTATAGCAACGGTACGTGCACTCTCAGCACTTGGCAACGGAGGAAAACTTATTACCCCACACATTGCCAAGCGTATTGAGTATCAAGATGGTTCAGTTAAAGAAGTACAGTACCCAGAAGGTGATAAAGTCTTTTCCTCAGACACCAGCCTTACTATCTCCCGTATGCTTACCACTGTCGTTGATGACGCATTGCGTAATGGGAACGTCAAATTGGACAATTACAGTATCGCAGCAAAAACTGGTACTGCACAGATTGCAGACTCTGAAGATGGTGGGTATTATGACGATAGGTACCTACACTCATTTTTTGGGTATTTCCCCAGCTACGACCCAGAATTTTTAGTTTTCTTGTATACTGTTGAACCGAAAGAAGTTCGGTATTCGTCTGAAACACTGACTGATCCATTTATGGAGATCACAAAATTCCTTATTAACTACTACAATCTACCCCCAGACCGGTAAAATTCACCATATCACTTCATCTGCTTCGTTGTTGGACTTCAAAGTTTTTCTTCCCACAGAAGCTGTTCAGGTTGTCACTATTTTCTAAAGAAAATATCAGGCAACCTCTTGCGAAAGTGTTTGGACACTTTCTCACACTGTACTATCCGTACGACTCCAAAAACTTTGAAGTCCACGTCTCGCAGCTAAAGCAATCTGATGAATTTTACTCAAAACAGACTTCCTTCAAATTATCGACATAAAAGTGCTAAACTAAACTAAAATAAAATATCAGCCAACCCTATATGAAAGAGATTTTTAAGAAAATTATAATATTTATTATCACCCTTGAGGCTAAAATACTTTTACGCCGCAAGAAACCAACTATCGTTGCGGTAACAGGAAGTGTTGGAAAGACATCTGTAAAAGATGCTGTGTATGCGGTACTTAAAGACCATGTACACACACGTAAGAGTCAGAAAAGTTTTAATTCTGAAATTGGCGTCCCATTGTCTGTCCTTGGTTTAAATAATGGCTGGAATAACCCAATTGTATGGATTAAGAATATCTTTGATGGTGCGTTCACCGCATTCTTTGCATCTGAGTATCCTGATGTCTTAGTGCTTGAAGTAGGGGTGGACCGGCCAGGTGATATGGACAGACTCACACAGTGGTTGACACCGGACATTGTAGTGCTTACACGGCTTCCTGAAGTGCCGGTGCATGTAGAGTACTTTGATACACCTGAAGACGTTATTGCTGAAAAAATGCAGTTAGTACATGCTTTAAAAGATGATGGAATTCTGATTTATAATAATGATGATGAGAAGATTAGGAAGGAAATAGAGGGTGTGCGTCAGCAATCGTTTGGTTTCAGTCGTTATTCACCGTCTCATTTCAACACCTGTGGTGATCACATTATGTACAAAGAAGGGAAGGCGGTTGGAGTTGAGTGTGTACTCGAACATATTGGAGAAGAAGTTATCTTACAAGTGTATGGCTCACTTGGGGTACAACATGCATACAACTATGCTGCAGCAGTTGCGGTAGGTACGCAGTTTGACGTCCTCATGTTTGATGCAGCAACAGCATTGTCTACACACACACCACCAAAAGGAAGAATGCGTATTATTGAAGGTGTATT
>JBLIMJ010000032.1:0-8587 GCA_047638595.1 Acidimicrobiales bacterium | reverse complement strand
CTCTTAGGAAGTAATTTGCCAGATGGAGGAACATCAAAACAAAACTGTCTAGGAGGTGCAAATGCACTGGTTTTTACAGAAAGTGGGAGTAGTCTCACTAGTGGCTATGGAAGTAACCGCATCGCATATCGTCAAGCAGGGGCCACTATCCAGAGACGACTGGGCAGCTCTGGTGTTTGGCAGCAACTGACTGCAGAGGAGGTAAATATAGAAATACTTGAGTTTACAGTCACCAATACCCTCACTAGCGATAATAAGGCCCCTACAGTAACTATATTTATAGTTGGTACAGCGGGAGATGTGCCGGGTACCGATACTTCCTTTGAGCTTCAGACAACGGTAACGCAGCAAGCATTGGATGTGTAATATGAATAATACAAAACATACAAAAGGATATTCTTTAGTAGAGGTTCTGGTTGCGCTTTCTATTTTGCTTTTAGCGCTGACGGGCCCCATGGTGATAGCAATGAAAGGTTTACAAAGTTCGTACTATGCTCGTGAAAAAGTAGCTGCAACCTATCTTGCTCAGGAAGGTATAGAGGCTTTTATAGCAATGCGTAACGACGCTACACTCGCAGCAATTAACGCAAACAGTCTTTCAACTAGTTGGAGTTGGATACAACCAGGTACGAGAAATTCAAACTTAAATTCCTGCTTCACTGCTACTGGCTGTAATACAGACTATACAGATCAAAATCCAATAAATCGTCTAGAAGCTTGCACTGCTTCAGGAAGTAACTGTCGATTGTATTATGATGAGGACAATAGTCGTGCGCGATATTCGCTGAGTTCAGCGGGTCAGAACGCAGTCTTAAGTCCTTTTACTCGTGTTATTACTATTATGAATGATCCGTCCGGTAGAGGTATACAAATCACTGCAACAGTCTCTTGGGTGTCACAATTATTTGCTGGTCAGACACAAAGCATAGCCCTTACCAGTTCATTGTTTAGTGTGTATGAATAAATACAAACCACAAAATGAAAAAGGGTTTGCATTATTGCTTGCACTGATTGTGTCAAGTATTGCACTTTCTATAGGTCTTTCAATGCTCAGTATGACATTAAAACAACTTGAGTTAGGGACGACGACCTTTGGTTCAGAAGTAGCATTTCAGTCCGCCAATGCAGGCATGGAGTGCTTTCGGTATTTACGAGATAGTCAGCCTGACAACTTTACTGAAGAAGGGGGAGTTGTTGATGGGAGCTGCTTTGGGAATACTATATTAATGGATGATCTTATACGTGGTAATGGAATCGAACAGCGTAAACAAAGTTTCACTACACAATTTGATTGGTCAACGTCTGCAGACACGCAGGTATGTATTGAGTTTGAGATTATGGTCTTAAATTCAACAAATGATGAAACATCACATAATTTTGTAGATCGTGATACTGCCAAAGTTTGTGATTTAGGTAATGTCTGTACCTATGGGTTTGTGCAAGGGTTTAATCTTGACTGCGCATCCAAAGACACTAGTATTTTCACAACACAGCGGGAACTCTACATCGAATTCTAATAGAGACACGTGTCTCACGATATGGAATATATTGTATGACTCACAAGTCATTGAATGAATAGACGATTATCTGTAGTATAGACACTGTGAGAACATCTACACCCCAAGACATTGTTCAGCGGTATGAACGGTTAAAAAAAACAGTCGATGAATATCGATACGCTTTTCATGTTGAAAACAAGGAACTTATTTCACCAGAAGCTCTCGACTCACTCAAGGAAGAACTGGTGCAGATTGAAAAAGAGTATCCGTCTCTTATTACTTCTGATTCTCCTACACAAAGAGTTTCAGGTACCGCACTTGCGAAGTTTAAGAAAGTTAACCACAAAGTGTCCCAGTGGTCACTTAATGATGCCTTTACTAAAGAAGACGTTTTTGAGTTTGGTGAACGTATCAAACGCATGCTTAAGAAAAATCTCGGAAAGGAAGTGCAACCCACGTACACATGTGAGCTCAAAATTGATGGCCTACATGTCGTTTTAGAATACAAAGATGGTGTGCTGCTCACTGCTGCTACCAGAGGGGACGGAGTGGTTGGGGAAGATGTTACACATAATGTGCGTACTATCCAGTCGGTACCCCTACGTCTGCAAGAAGAGGTTTCACTTATTGCTGAGGGAGAAATATGGCTTTCAAGACAACAACTCAAAAAAATAAACACTGTTCGTAAAAAAAATAACGAAAGTGAATACGCAAATCCGCGCAATCTTGCTGCGGGAACTATTCGTCAGCTTGACCCAAAGATAGCAGCAGAGCGTAAGCTTGATACATTTATATATGACATTTCTGCTGGAGAGAAGACTGTTTCTCAGCATGCAGAACTTACACGCTTGAACACACTTGGATTTAAGGTAAACACAGAATATTCCGTATGCAACTCGATAGAGGAGGTGGTTACCTTTTGGGAAAAATGGCACACTAAAAAAGATGAACAACCATACGTAGTAGATGGCATTGTGGTGAAAGTAAATGAACTTGAGTATCAAGAGTCTCTTGGGTACACAGGAAAGGGCCCACGTTTCGCCTTAGCGATAAAGTTCCCTGCAGAGCAAGCAACAACAGTGGTTGAGGATATTGTTTTGCAAGTAGGGCGCACTGGGGTAGTGACCCCTGTGGCTCATTTGAGACCTGTACTCATTGATGGTTCAACAGTCTCACGAGCAACACTTCATAACGAAGACCAAATTGCTCGATTGGATGTACGTATTGGCGACACAGTTGTATTGCAAAAAGCTGGAGACATCATCCCTGAAATCCTCGAGGTCATCATGAGTCTGCGCCCAGCCCGTACAAAGTCTTATGTCTTTCCACAACATGTCACGGAGTGTGGAGGAAATGGGAGTATTGAGCGTGTACCTGGTGAAGCTGCGTACCGCTGTGTCACGTTAGATTCCGCACACCTTCACCAGCAAAGGTTGTATTATTTTGTATCAAAAAAAGCACTTAACGTAGATGGAGTAGGTCCACGTATTATCGATGTACTACTTGAGTATGGCTTGATTGCCACCTACGAAGATTTGTTTACTTTGGAAGTGGGTGACTTAAAGGATTTACCAAGTTTCCAAGAAAAAGCAGCACAAAATGTCATTGATGCGATATACAGTGCGCGTACGGTCCCCTTACATCGACTACTTATTGGGCTATCTATTGACCATGTAGGTGAAGAAACTTCCCGATTAATTACAAATCATTTTGGTACCCTTGAAAAAATTCAGAAAGCTACAGCTCAAGAATTGTCAGTTATACATGGGGTGGGTGACGTGGTGGGTGACGCGGTGTATTGCTGGATGCAGATTGAAGAAAATAAACAGGCCTTAGTAGGATTACTCAGACACATAGTTGTTGAAGAACATACAGGAACAGTTAGTGGTGTGTTTGTAGGTAAGACCATGGTGTTCACCGGTACGTTGCCTACTCTTGATAGAGACGAAGCTAAAGACTTGGCAAGAAAACATGGCGCACACATCTCTAACAGTGTCTCAAAGAACACTGACTTTGTGATAGCAGGGAAAAACGCAGGCTCAAAAGTAGAAAAAGCTGAGTCACTTGGTGTCATTATTTTATCTGAAAAAGAATTTCTACAAATGGTTTTATAAGTAGCAATCTCTATGCTATGATGCCTGCACGTGCACCGTGCTACAGACGGACCCACTGCAACAAGTATATTATTATTAATTTTCTATTGTGATGAAAAAAGAAGAAATTTTACGCTTAGGAAGTCTTGCAAGAATTCGTATTTCTGACGATGAGGCTATGGCGCTTGGAAATGATATAGATGCAGTACTTGAATACGTGAGTGTCGTAAACGAGATTACTGAAGAAGAAGGAGTGACTAAAAAAGTAGGTGTAGTCTACAATGTTTTTCGTGAAGACGAGGTGACTGTCGAACCTGGTTCTTTCACTGAGGCACTTCTTGCGGAAGCTCCAAGTGTTCGCAAAGAACGGCTGGAGGTTAAGAAGATTTTAAATACTGACTAGCTACTTTATGACTATTACACAATTACGAAAAAAATTTATTTCAGGTGAGTATACGCCAGAAGATGCGGTAAACGAGAGTCTCAGTACCATCAAAGAAAAAGACGAAGAAATTCATGCATTTCTGGATGTCTACCAAGATGCAAAAGAGGCGGCTATTGCAGCAACAAAACGTTTCAAGGAAGAAGGAGAAAATGCACCTGTTTTGTTAGGAGTGCCCGTTGCCATTAAAAACAATATACTTATCAAGGGTAAAAAAGCAACAGGCGGGTCTAAGATTCTTGAAAACTATACAGCGACGTACGATGCAACAATCATAGAACGACTTCGTCAAGCAGGCGCAATTTTTATAGGTTCTACAAATATGGATGAGTTTGCAATGGGGTCTTCCACTGAAAACTCAGCATTTGGTCCAAGTAAAAACCCGCATGATGTCACCCGTGTCCCAGGAGGTTCTTCGGGAGGTTCAGCAGCAGCAGTTGCCATGGATGCGGTACCAGTTGCAATAGGGACAGATACCGGAGGGTCTATTCGTCAGCCAGCAAGCTACTGTGGTTTAGTTGGATATAAACCAACTTATGGTTCAGTATCTCGATACGGCCTTATGGCGATGGGATCATCATTTGATCAAGCAGGACCCTTGACGACATCTGTTGCTGATGCTGAGTTGGTTCACAGTGTTATGGCAGGGAAGGATGTTATGGATGCGACGACTATTTCTGAAGATACCTACCCCGAAGTACCTACAAAAGAAACGTATACTGTTGGTATTCCAAAGGACTTCATGAAAGAAGGAGTGGATGCAGATGTCATGGAGGTTTTTGAAGCACATGTCAAAGAGCTTACCGATGCAGGCCATACTATTGTTGACGTGAAGCTACCTTTGTTTGAAAAAGGACTCGCAGCCTATTATGTCTCAATGCCAGCAGAAGTTTCTTCTAACCTCGCTCGTTATGATGGTATTCGGTATGGTTTATCGGTTGAAGGAACTACACTTCTCGACGTATATGAAAAATCACGTGGTGAAGGATTTGGTGATGAGGTAAAGCGACGTATTTTACTAGGCACCTATGTGTTGTCTTCAGGGTACTATGACGCATACTACGGAAAAGCTGAAGCTGCTCGTGAACTTATGCGAACCGAACTTGCTGAGGTGTTTAAGAATGTAGATATTGTACTGACTCCATCTGCACCAACTCCAGCATTCAGGTTTGGAGAACTGACTGACCCACTTGCTGTGTACCGCCAGGATATCTTTACGGTGCCTGTGAACCTTACGGGTGTCCCCGCAATTTCTATTCCAGGAGGTACTGTACAGCGTGACGATAAGGATCTTCCTGTTGGTGTACAATATATAGCACCACATGGTGGTGACGCTCGACTCTTCGATTTAGGAAAGAAAATGTACGACACGAAGCTTTAGAAGAAGTCAGCGATCATGTTTTGATACGCTATGCAACCTGATGAAAATGACATAATCTATACACAGTACACACCTGATTTAGCGGGTATTTTTCGTAAACTCGTTGAGATACTTACAGGTAATGATGGACTCTACGATACTATTGTTGCATGGCTTACGACAGCTTGGGGTATTTTTTCTATACTTTCTTTCATTGTGTCAGCAATCCTTATTTTCGGTATCATTTATTCATACATCCGCTTCAACCAAATGAGTGAAATTGAGACGAAGCAACTTTTAGATGCAGAAAAACGTTGGAAAGAATTACATGGAGATTCACAGGAGAATCGCCGCTGGTCTGAGATTAAAACACACCTTACCTCTGACAATCCAAATGACTGGAAACTCGCAATCATTGAGGCAGACATCATCCTTGGTGATGTGTTACATGATGCAGGGTATGCAGGCTTGAGCATCGGCGATCAACTCAAAAGTGCCTCAGCAGCGTCATTTACAACACTACGAGATGCGTGGGACGCGCATATGATACGCAATGACATCGCACACAAAGGTACAGACTTTGTACTGACGCAGTCTATGGCAAAAGAAGCAATCATTAAGTACGAACGAGTTTTTCGTGAGTTTGACGCCTTGTAAGTGAGAATCTATTGACCCGGACTCGTCCCCGAATAGCGGCCATTTTGCTTCACTGCGTTCACAAAATAGACTCGCTTTCTTGGACGGCACCTCCTTGTTTTACTCGCTAGGGAGCTCGCAAAACATCGTCCGGCGCTTCGAGTCCGGACGAAACTGAAGCAGTTCAGTTTCTGTCCTCGCAAACGTAAAAGAAAATACACCCACAAGGGGTGTATTTTCTTAACGTGTTGCGGGACCCGGACTCGAACCGGGGTCTGGAGGTTATGAGCCTCCCGAGGTACCACTCCTCCATCCCGCTATATGTGGCTGATTATTTCATTCTTCTTACATTAAACCTCCAAAGAGATTACGAGACATTCTATCGAGGTACCACTCCTCCATCCCGCTATATGTGGCTGATTATTTCATTCTTCTTACATTAAACCTCCAAAGAGATTACGAGACATTCTATCGAGGTAACAATCCTCCATTCTTACAGAATCTGTTCAGGTTATCACTATTTCTCATTCTTCAAAATAATAGTTAACCTCTTACAAAAGTACGTAAGTACTTTTGTACCCACTATGTGGTATACAAACAACTCTGTTTGTGATGGGCAGTGTAACATGCGTTTGGCCCTACGTCTAGATATACACAGGCAAGAGTAATACTTTATGGTCTTTTCGTTTCGTGGTATAAATACACTTATATGCAATGTGTAATTTTAGCTGCAGGGAAGGGCACACGCCTTCGTCCGCTTACAGAAAATCGACCAAAACCATTAGTAGAAGTTGGAGGTAAAACATTACTCGACCATATCGTTGGAGCGCTTCCAAGTTCTGTTGACGAACTTATTATTGTAACGGGGTACTTAGGTCACATGATTGAAGAACATTGTGGTGAAGAATTCCACGGTCGAAAGGTTACCTATGTAACTCAAGAAGAACAAAACGGAACTGCCCCAGCCCTCTGGCTTTGTAAGGACCTTATTAAAGGACGTTTCCTCTTTCTATTTGCAGATGACATTCATGGAAAGGACGATATCGCGCGAGCGACTTCATTTAGCCGGTCTTTATTAGTTGCCTCTGTGGATAATCCCGAGAAGTTTGGTATTGTCGTACGCAAACCAGACGGAACGCTTGACCAGATGATTGAAAAACCGAAACATGCACCTTCAAACTGTGCAAGTACTGGAGCTATGGTGTTGGATAAACATATCTTTGAATTTGAGCCGGAAACGGCTGTGAAAGGAGAATTCTATCTTACTGAGGTGATTGAACGATATGCCAAGGAATATCCCATTGCAGTAGTAGAGCAAAACACTTGGATTCCCGTGGCAAACGTAGACGATGTTGAGCGAGCAAATAAATTACTGACATCTAAAAGTCAGTATGTAACGGCGTAAGTACATATGCAGTGCATTATCATCTGTGCAGGAAAGGGAACTCGGATGATGCCTTTAACTGAGTGCACTCCAAAACCCCTCATTCCTGTCTGTGGGAAGCCGTTACTACAACATGTAGTTGAAGCATTGCCCGATACTATTGATGAGCTTATTCTTGTGGTTGGGTATCTACAGGAACAAATACGTGAATACTGTGGTGAAGTATATTTTGGTAAAAAAGTAACCTATGTAACTCAAGAGGATTATGCGGGAGGTACTGGCGATGCACTAATGTGTGCTAAAGGTTTAGTACATGGAAAATTTATGTGCATGTATGCAGATGATATCCATGGGCCTGAGGCGTTACAAAAAGCTTCAGGACACGAATATGCGATACTCGGTACACATTCAGATACTCCTGAATATTTTGGTGTGTTGGTGGAAAATGAAGAAGGTACACTGAAAGGAATTATTGAGAAACCACAAGATCCTCCGTCAAACATAGTAAACATTGGTGGATTTATATTGGATGAATCTATTTTTACCTATACCGTAGAAAAGAATGTTGAACATGATGAATTATTTTTGACCGATATGGTCACCGCATTTGCAGAAGACCATCCCATGCAAATCATTAGTCAAGATTTATGGGTTCCAGTTGGGAAGCCTGAAGATATACAGAAGGCAGAAGCAATCCTTTGCCCAGAAAAGTAATTGATTCTGGAAGCTAAATATAGTACTCTGTGGCTCACAGAACACATGTAGAAGTATATACAAATTTCATTTGCTCGAACCTAAGTATAGGAAATCTTATTCTTACGTTACTCGTGCATTCATCTGTCGGCGTAGCTCAGTTGGTTAGTAGCGCAACACTCATAAAGTTGAGGTCGGAGGTTCGAGTCCTCCCGTCGACACAAAATACCAAAACCCAAAGCATGTCTTTGGGTTTTGTTGTATTTTGCGAGACGGGAGGGCTCGAAAAGCTTTTGAGGTAGATTCGACTAAAAGGAGAATATATCCAAAAGGTATACTGCTCCTGTAAGGAGCGAGTCCTCCCGTCGACACAAAATACCAAAACCCAAAGCATGTCTTTGGGTTTTGTTGTATTTTGCGAGACGGGAGGGCTCGAAAAGCTTTTGAGGTAGATTCGACTAAAAGGAGAATATATCCAAA
>JBLIMJ010000031.1:0-8966 GCA_047638595.1 Acidimicrobiales bacterium | reverse complement strand
TGTTAGCAAACCATCAGTTAAGTTTGCTTCCTCAAGAACAGATGCAGCTCCACTACGCGCATATGCATATGCATTAGTACGCTGATCGTGACTCACGTCTTCTGGAATCGGGATAATAATTGCAGGCTTTCCTTTTTGTGCAATTTCAAAAATAGTACCCGTCCCTGCTCTAGAGATTATGAGTGTTGCAGCACTTTGAGCAAGGTGCATTTCATCACCTGTAAGGTCACCTTTCACGAAATAGCGTGTGAGTAAATGTGTATCAGTTAGTAATTGTGAAGAAGTTTGTCGTATCTGTTCTTCATTCTTACCCCCTGTTTGGTGTAAAATTGTGTAATCAGGCAGTAGCTCATCGAGTGATTCAAGTATAAGTGAATTAATACGTTGAGAGCCAAGAGAGCCACCGGTAACTAATAATAAAGGTTTCTCAGAAGGTAAACCAAGTTGATGTAAAGGATCCTGCGGAACTGTTTGAAAGGTTTTTCTTAGTGGGATACCTGTGAATGCTGTCTTGTGTTCAGGGAAATATTTGGCTGCATCATCAAATCCAATTGCTATATATCGTGCAAGTTTACCACCAAGTTTATTTGCGCTGCCTGGGGTGGTATCTGACTCGTGAATCATAATAGGAATCCGTAAAAGCCATGCAGCAAGTACCACTGGAACACTAGTGTATCCTCCTTTGCTAAACACTGCATCAGGATAGATTTTATAGAGTTTCACAACTGCAAAAAATAAACCAAAGAAAATTTTTACAGAATCAAATAAATTAAGAATAGAAAAGTATTTTCGTCGTTTTCCTACAGGTATTTTTACAAAGGTTATATTGTTGCGTGTAAGTTCATCTTGATGATATGGGTCTGGGCCCATATAATATAGTTCAAGTGATTGCCCCTGCGCTTTGAGGTCATTGAGACGTTCAGCAACAGCAATAAGCGGGTAAAAATGCCCACCACTGCCTCCCCCTACAAGAACGATACGTTTCATAATAGTTAGTAAAGTAAGTGTATCATGCACTATATGATTTTCTTTTGATATTTAGACACATTGAGTACAATTCCTACCGCGATAAGTGTAGTCAGTAAAGCAGTCCCTCCATGACTCACAAATGGTAGTGGCAGACCCATCAGTGGCGCCAGTGAAAGCATTGCAGCGATATTTAAAAAAGCTTGAATAACGATAAGTGTCATAAAACCAACAACTAACAACATCCCGAAGATATCCTTGGCGTGGGATGCAATTTTGTATCCGCGAAATGTAAAAAAGGCGAATAAAGCTATAAGTAATGAACTCCCAAGAAAACCAAATTCTTCAGAATATACTGCAAAAATTGAGTCGCCTATAGGTTCAGGGAGATATTCAAATTTTTGTATGCTTTGTCCGAAGCCTCGACCGTTAACTCCTCCTGAACCAATTGATATAAGCGACTGCTGAATTTGGTAACTTTTCCCCTGTGGATCATCGGTCGGATCAAGGAACGTGGTAAATCTATCCATGATATAAGGACGAGTAAATGCAAGGAGTGTAAGAAGAACAATACCAGCTAAAAACATGAGTGCCACATCACGCCAGCTACCACCTGCAGTAATAAACATCGCCATGCCAGCAATTCCAAGCAACAAGAATGTGTCTGTATCTGGTTGAAGCAGGAGTATAAAACCTACAATTCCCATTATGCCAATAAATGGAAGTGTTCCGTATTTAAATGTATTGATGCGTTTATGTATACCTGAGAGATACGTTGCTAAGTAGATAACAAATCCAATTTTAAGAAACTCTGCAGGTTGAAAGGTGAAGGAACCGATGTTAATCCATCGTTGTGCACCACCATGCTCAAAACCTAATTTTGGAATAAATACTGCTAATGTAAGAACGCACGTTGCAAGAAAAATATAAAAGGCATATTTACGCCAATTTCTGTAATAGATTTGACTGGTAAGAAACATTCCTACACCTCCTCCCATAATTCCAAACACAATTTGACTGAATGCAACAGATGAGAAATGTGCCCCTTCACGAGCCAGGAGACCTAGAGATGCAGAAGAAAAAATAAAAAAACCAATGGTCACTAAAGTGAGTACGATTATGAGCAGGGTTTTATCTACATTTTTTTGCATAGTTACTATACAATCGCAGCGAATATGATTCCAAGAATCGCACAGATGATACTTATTATCCAATAACGCATCGTTACCTTGTGTGACGGCCATCCAATAGCTTCAAAGTGATGGTGTAAAGGAGCGATACGTAAAAGTTTCTTCCCTCCTGTTGTCTTCCGATACATGACTTGCAATACGTTTGAAGCAACGGTCGCTATAAGTGGTAACCCAATAATAAAAAGTAAAGAAATTCCATGTCCTTCTCCGAGACTGTCGGTCATAAAAACAATGACTGCTAGTGTAAGTGTCAATGCCATACTCCCTGTTTCTGTCATCCAAAAGCGTGCTGGTGGTATGTTAAACCATAAGAAGGCAAGGATTGCACCAGCAATAGTTGCACATAATGCTGCAATATCAAATTGAGATTGGATCACTGCAACTCCTGCATACGAGATAAAGACTGACGCAAACACTCCTCCAGAGAGACCATCAATACCATCAATGACGCCACTTGCGTAGAGCGCATTGGTGAGAATAATGAAAAAAGGAATAATGAGCCATCCAATATACAACGCACCATCAAAGGGAATTCCAATGCTATTTACCCCTAGTTTTGTATAAAACCACCAACCAATTAAGCCTGAAAGAATAGATATAAGCACTATGCGAATACGTAAACTGACACCTTTTTTTCGGTGTGTCACATCATAAAAATCATTCAGAAATCCAAGAGCAGCACCTAGGATGAGTGTTGAAATAGGTATCCAGGTTTGTGAGCGACTAAAGAAATCCAGGTCTGCAAAAATTGAGTTTTCAAAAATTGCTCCTAAGAGTGCCAAGAGTGCAACAGTAAGTAAGACACTTCCCCAGATGACAATACCACCCATGCGAGGTGTCTTTGTCTCATCTTTGCCTTTAAGTTTGTTAAATTCAACAGCTTCTGTTCCGTGCATGGTTTGTTTGCCACCAGTTTTCTTCCACACTTTGTATTTATAAAGATAGTGGGTAATTACAGGAGTGATAGCAATACCGATAATAAATGCCAATGTTGCAGGGATGAGAATTTTAATGATTGAAGATTCCATAAAGTTTATTCTTGTGAGATGTAGTTCTGTGCTTCTTTTACTAGAGCAATAACGTCAGTGAATCTTTCGTGTCGTGTAGATCCTAAGACAGCGATAATTATAGGCCTATTTAATCCTGCGTCAAAGGCGATAACTAAGTTACCACCTGCTAGGTCAGTGTATCCCGTTTTAGAACCAATCAATCCTGGTATTTCATCTATATAATAATTAGTATTTTCAGCGTCGTGATATATACCATCCTCACTGTACACGTGTGCTTCATTTTCTTGTGTAAATGTAAGTAGGTCCGATTCGTTCAGTACGATAAACTCCATTAAGAACGCCATGTCTTTAGCAGAACCGTAGGCACCACCTTCTTGTGGTGACAGATCGAGTCCAGTTGGATTTTTAAAATATGTATCATGAAGTTTGAGTTCTTTTGCACGAATGTTCATTGCATGTACAAATGCATTTGGTCCGTTGTTAGTTTGGAGTATTTCTCCAGCTGCGGCTGCCATGGCATAAGCTCCGTCATTGGAAGATGACATAAGAACAAGGTCAGTAAGTGATTGTCTGTTAAATGTCTCACCACTTAATAGCCCACTGTCTCCGTCTTGTTGGATTGCTTGGCGATTTATGGCAATTGAGGCTGTTTCCTCAAGCAACTCACTGGCAACTAATGCAGTCATGAGTTTGGTCACCGATGCAAGAGGAACCTGTTTGTTTGACTCCTTCTCGTACAGTGCACGTTGTCCTTGAACATCCCAGACATAAGCGGTCTTACCAACTATCTGCACTTCTGAAAAAGGTTTTATTTTTAGCTCTGCGTCTACAGGTATAAGTTCCGGTTGTGTTTCTGGGTATGCAACAGCTGCTGGTGTAGTATCTTGCTTCTCAGTGAATAATCCAATTACTTTAGGAGTAATAGCGCCACTAAACAATAAAAACATAAGGACTCCCAGCAGCGCTAATTGTTGCAATGCGGGTACTTTGTTTGTTTCACCAGGAGAAAGGATTTTATCTGAAAAAATATCACCTGTTTCAGATTGTCCATCGCCTTTATTGTCGTTTTGGTTGGTTTTGGTACTCATGATTGTATAGTTTCAGATTCTATCTGTTCCCCCTCAAATCGTTCAAGTTGATCAAGCACCATAGCGTAGTTAGGTAGTTCAGTTTTATGTGTAAGTCCCATATGTGACAGAAGTGTTGATGTAATTGCAAATGTATGACTCTTTCCTTCAGTTCCGCGTTCAACAAGCCCTCGTACCATGAGGTTTCGAAGGATAAATGCTGAATTAACTCCGCGTATACGGTCAATCTCAACACGTGAAATAGGTCCTTTATAGAGCACAATTGCAAGAGTTTCCGCTCCTGCTTTCCCTATATCTCTTTTCAGTTCGTCTCTACGTACCCCTTCTACGAGTTCATCCAACTCAGGTGCTGTAACCAATTGTATTTCAGTGTCTGTTTGTGAGAGGATTACAGCGCCTCCAAGAAGGCTACTAGATAGTTCCTGTACGGCTTCAGTAAGAGTCTGTATCTCTACATCAAAAATCTTCGCAAGTTGCGACAACTTCATAGGTGATGCCTTATAAAACAGCAGCCCTTCAATTTTTCGTGAAAGTTCCATAACGTTGTATTCTGTAACACTATTGTAGCAATTTATTACATCAAACGCATTTTGTTTGTGCATGGGTTGACAAAAAACAACTATGTGTTAAGCTGGCAACACCGCGTGATCAATACGTATCAGGCGATTGGCGTGTATCTGCAACTTTAAAAGGAAATGCACAATGCGTGACCCGACACGTGCTCAATTGAGCGTAGTAATTTAAACGAATTTGCCGGCCGGCAGCTGTGGATGACCACAGCTGTAAGGACATTTAAGGGAGGGCCCAATTGTGGACAGTAATAGAAATTTATTTTTGGTTGCTGAAGCCATAAGTTCAGCAGCGGATCTTGATTCCGAGAGAAAAAAATCACGCTAGGTAAATATTGAACGTACCTGTACCGAAAAAGCGTTCTTGGGCTCGTACTATATGTGCGGGCCCTTTATTTTTGAAGTCTTGATATTTTTATAGATAGAATGGTTATCCGGCAAGTATGTAGTGCCAGAGTTTTATATATACCGAGGTGTAGTTGTTTTCTCCTGCTCAATCTCAATATCGTCAAAACGATTCATTTGTGCTACGAGTATATTACCTTGCTTGACTGACTCAAGAACCGCAAGAAATCCTACTATGACATTGGTACGTTCTGTACTATCTTCGAGAAGTTCACGAAAGGTAAGTTTCATTTGTTTTTCAATACGGGTATGGAGTCTATTCATCATCTCTTCAAGGGAGATAACTTTTCTTACTTGTACCTTTGGTTTAATTTCCTTTCTCGGAAGATTGACTAGTACCGCACCTATTGCTTCTTGAAGTCCGTCAAGTGTAGTGTATTTGTCAGTGACAAAAAGAGGTTTCTTATCAGACACGTACTGACGTTCATGCGTCACTGTTTTTCCAAATAACTCTTCTACACTTCGTGCGATATCACGATACATTTGGTACCGCCTTAAACGTAGCTCCAGGTCCCCTATTCCCTCCTCCTCTTCTTGAGTAAGGTCAAGTACCGGCAAAAGTGATTTTGACTTAATGAGCAATAGAGTTGCTGCTAAATTGATGAACTGTGCAGTATTTGGCAGTGATAGTTCCTGCATGATAGAAACCTGTCGCATGTACTCATCAGTCACTTCTGCAAGTGAGATGTCATTAATCAATAGCTTTCTTTTTTCAACTAGATCCAGCAAAAGTTCTAAGGGACCTTCGAAAGCCTCTGTTTTTATTTCAAATTTTTCTAGACCTATAGTTTCGTCCATTGCAATAATGATATCACGTTGATTCTGTAAAAAATCCTTGTGCTTGCATTTCTTCACTTACAACTTCAGTGAAGTGTTTTATATAGGGAAATTTCTGCACATAAGGATCCTTGATGCGTCTATTTTCTTCAAGAGTGGTTCCATTAGTCAAGAGTACCTTCTTCCCATTTTCGTTAAAAATTTGACACAGGGGTTCAATTTTATCTATCGCTTTAACATATTGAGCCTCAATGGTTTCCTGCTTCTGGTATTCACAAAGCACATCAGTAATAAATCGCTGCAAGAGTTCTGGTGACTTCTGTACCACTGTTTTCTTTGCTTCTGATTCACGGACCCTATCCTCATCTGTTTTTAGATAGCCGATAATATCACCTGTTTCAATTTCATCGATGTCGTGCCAAGTAATCAGGTTGTAGATTTTTTCTCGATCCCAAGAGTG
Organism: Acidimicrobiales bacterium; assembly: GCA_047638595.1. Lineage (GTDB taxonomy): Bacteria > Patescibacteriota > Minisyncoccia > Phycocordibacterales > UBA918 > OLB19. The sequence goes on along the minus strand of JBLIMJ010000031.1, from coordinate 2,501 downwards.
ATCAGGATTTTCAAGTGGCATGAAGTATGATGCAAGAATATGCATACCATAAATATGTTCTGCTACTGACTCGGTGACCGTTGATTCAGGTCTTTTGTCTCCATAGCGTATTTCCTGTTTTAACCCATACAAGTACTGGAGCTTGTGTATTTCTTGTAATACTTCATCTTTGGAAAATATTTTCATAGCGCTAATATTCTTCGGCAAATTTTACTAGGAGACGAACTGGTTCACCCGTAGATCCCTTTGTTAATTTATCACTTACAATTACTTCCATACGTGGAGCCATATCTATGTGTGCCCAAGGTACTTTTTTAGGTGCAAAGTTTGCCAAAAATGTCCCCCCTTCAATAGCACCTCCAAAGCGTGAGAAATTGGCTGCAATGTTACTTAAATCGGCGCGTGTAGATTTAATATGTGATTGATACTCGTCCCACAGTGGTAATGGCCAGACATAATCACCGGACGCTTCCCCAAGTTCTCGTAGCTGTGTTTCAAGTTTTACATCTTTGGTCATAATTGCTGAAGCATGTTGTCCAAGTGCTACCAAGGAAGCACCTGTGAGTGTAGCAACATCAAGGATTACCTTTGGATTGTATCTTTCGCAGTATGTAAGTGCATCAGCAAGGACCATCCGACCTTCAGCATCAGTATGGAGGACTTCCACAGTTTTCCCATTCATTGCTGTGATAATGTCACCTGCACGCATCGCACGGTCAGAAACGGCATTTTCTGCAGCTGGAATGATTCCAATGATATTTTTCTTTATACCCAATTTTGCAGCTGCAGACACAGCTCCAATAACTGAGGATCCTCCTGACATGTCCATATGCATATCGTGCATATGGCCAGACGGTTTTACATTGAGACCCCCCGTGTCGTAGGTTATTCCCTTACCAATAAACACTATAGGTAGTTTTGATTTTGAATTGTCGGTTTTGGTTGGTTTTCCAGCTCCCCAATACTCCATGATAATCAACTTTGTTTCGTGTTTAGTTCCTGCACCAACAGCCAACAGAAGGCCCATTTTGAGCTTCTGGAGCTCTTTTTCTCCTAATACTTTTACTGATGCCTTAGTTCCAGCAACAGCCTTTAAAGCTGCTTTTCCAAGGTTTGTAGGGGTCATGTCTTCAGCGGTGATGTTGGCAATGTCTCGTGCGTTATTGACTGATTGTCCAACAACAATACCTCTTGTAAACGCTTTCTTTTCTGAAATCGACAATGGTCCACATAGTAATATTTCTATAAGTTGTTTTCGTTTTGATTTTGTACTTTTATACTTAGTAAATGTATATGCACCTAAAGTGAGGTTTTCTGCGATTGTGGAAAGTACCCACTGGTCGCCATATTTTTCTGAAAGTTTTGGGAATAAGTTTGAAGGAAGCGAAATCGCCAGATGTTCAATTTGATGTGATTTTGCTGCCTGTACAACTGAACGTATAAACGTAATGAACTTACGTGGCGTCATGTCCTCATACTTCCCTGCCCCGAGGCGATATTCGCACACTCCTTCCGGGGTTTCTACTAGTCGATGCCAGGCTGCTGTATCTTCAGTGATAACCAAACGAACATATTTCTGAGGCTGTTTATTGAGATCTTTATTCGATGTAGTTATTTTTGTCATATATAAAATTAGTATGTTTAGTATAACAAAAAGAGAGATTACTGCCCTTTTGATCAGTAATCTCTCATTTGTATTGTTTAGTTTGTTACTTCTCCAACAATATCGGTATTAATAAATCGGTCTAGTTCACTACTACTACGTATACCCTGAGCTAAAGCCCACATAAACTTCACCTGTGCAGCAACATCAGTAAGGTCATTTGTGGCAATAGCACCCGCATCTAATGCAGTCTGATTTACTTCATAGTATCCAGCAAGTACCACTCCCCCGACAAACTTAGTGGTAAGAATTACTGGAATGTTGAGACTTGTTGCATACTTAATAACAGGTATCACGGAGTATTCTTCGAGATTAGGAACATTTCCGGCTCCGAGTGATTTAAGGAGAATTCCATGACACTCATCATTTTCAATTATAGAGCGCAGAAGAGATGGGCGTAATCCTGGCACAAGCTCAATGGTGACAATACCGTCGTCAAATTCTGGTCGAATATCAAGCTCTGCATCATCATTTCGAATTTTTGTATGAGGTGAAAATTTTACTCCTGTGGCAGATAAATCTGCAAGATGTGGAAATGCAGGTGATTCAAATGCATTGAAACTGGATTCGCTGATCTTGATACTTCTATTTCCACGCAAGACCACGTCAGCAAATACAATCATGACTTCAGCGACATTTTTACGTATCGCTTCAGTAAGCGTAAACATAGCTCGCTCAAGGTTGATACGTGCGTCAGTTGGAAACGACCCTATTGGTAGTTGAGACCCCGTAAGTATGATTGGAATTTTAAGTCCCTCTCCGAGTCCCAGTGACAAAGCTGTTGCAGTGTAAGCCATTGTGTCGGTCCCGTGTGTAATGATGATTCCATCATAGTTAC
>JBLIMJ010000030.1:0-9198 GCA_047638595.1 Acidimicrobiales bacterium | reverse complement strand
TGGATACTCCTTTGGGCGGTAGAGTGAAAGAAGCATATGAGGAGGGATTGCTTATGCCGAATTGGCTTGCATCATATTGGATGATGCACGCACTTCTCCATAAGCACAGTAATGAAAAACTGGTATTTGAGGCTGTTGCGCGAAAACCAGACGAAGCTGAAATTTTCCATGAAATTCATGATTGGACAAGTCGTCCGTATATTGTCTTTCACTTAGACATCCCAGATGATGTGGTGAGAAGTCGCAGCGCAGAACGAAATCGGGATGCTGTCGATAATGCAGAAGCAGTTGAAAAACGATTGAATGAGTTTAATAAATACACGGTACATTCACTGGAGGTATTCCGCTCACATAATAAAGTTATAGACATTGACGGCACACAATCAGTAGAAGACGTTACTCAACAAATATTTTCAAAATTGACTCACTAGTATGAAACCATTGACAGTAATATTTATAGGCCCACAAGGAAGTGGGAAAGGAACTCAGGTTGCGTACTTAACTGAATATCTGAACGAAATGTCACCAGACCACGAAGTGGTAAATATAGAAACAGGAAAAGGATTCCGAAACTTAACACAGACTGATACATACACTGCGCGGCGTGTAAAAGAAATCATCGCAGAAGGAGGGCTTATTCCAAATTTTCTTACAAAATCTTTTGTTATTAAATATCTTATAAAAAACTTAACACCTGATTCTCACATCACTATGGATGGTTTTCCAAGGAATCTTGGTCAGGTTCAATTTATTGATGATCTGATGGCTTTCTATAAGCGTGAAGGTCTTTCAATTATATATTTAGATACTCCTGAGGACGTGGTGCGTGCTCGCATGCACGGCCGACAACGTTCAGACGACACCGATGAACTCATTGATGAGCGTCTACGACTATACAGAGAGCAAACTGAACCTATTATATCTAAGTATGAACAGAGAGATGATGTTACGTTCATTCATATCGATGGTACCAAACCCATTGATGAGGTGAGAAAAATTATGGTTGAAGGACTTGGTATTGAGGTACAATAAACTCACTATGGAAATCACTATTAAAACAACTGAAGATATTGTACTTTTACGTGAAGGCGGGAAAATCCTCGCAGATATTCTTGATGTACTTGAACAAGAAGTAGTAGTTGGGGCGACCTCACTTGGCGTGGATGATAAAGCTATGGAGCTTATGGAGAAGTATGATGTGGAGCCAATGATCCTTGGATACCAGGCTGGGTTTGCACCACGTCCATATCCTGCAGCAACCTGTGTTTCAGTGAACGATGTCGTAGTGCACGGTATTCCCAATGAAGAACCTGTGACATTTCAAGATGGAGACGTCGTGAGTATCGATGTCGTCATAGCATATGAAGGAATGGTGGTCGATTCTGCCCGTACGGTCATCGCTGGTGAAGCTTCTGATGAGGTGCGACAATTGCTACATGTGACACAAAGGGCGCTTGATGCAGGTATTAAAGCAGCACAACCAGGAAATTATATTGGAGATATTGGAGAGGCAATTGAAAAAGTAGTGCCAGAACAATATGGACTTATAGAATCATTTTGTGGACATGGAGTTGGGTATGACCTACATGAAGAGCCTCAGATACCAAACTTTAAAACAGCAGATAAGGGCCCCAAAATACTACCGGGTATGGTGCTTGCTATAGAACCGATGATTACTCTTGGTTCTAAGGAAGTAATGGTACTACGTGATGGATATACTGCAGTGACCGAAGATGGTTCGATTTCCGCGCACATGGAACACACAGTGCTGATTACAGAGAATGGCCCAGAAAAATTGACTAGAAGTCGGAGGCAGTAGAGCAGTATGTAGTTTTATTTTAGATACGGGACGGAATAGAAAAGCGTTGCTTTTTTTGCCTTTTGCGCTATACTCTGCGCATAAGCATACTCAATAATAGAGCAATTTAATTATAATTTTATGTCACGTAAACCACATCAAGAGCGATCACTTATTATCCTAAAACCTGACGCTGTACAGCGGTCACTTGTTGGGGAGATTATTTCACGTTTTGAACGGAAAGGACTTAAGTTTGTTGCATTCAAGTTTGTAACCCCAAACGAGAAGCAACTTTTTGCACACTACAACAAAGATGATGCATGGTTTGAAAAGAAGGGGGGAAATATGATTCAAAACTTAAAGGATCAAGGTAAAGAAGCTGATAAAGAAGCTATTGAATATGGAAAGGATATTATCCGAGCAGTGATTAAAGAAATGCAACAGTCACCAGTGCTCGCTATTGTTGTTGAAGGACATGGAGCAATTGATCAGGTCACAAAGCTTGTGGGTACCACTGAACCAGCAACAGCAGATATCGGTACTATCCGAGGTGACTTCACTATCGATACCTATGCTCACTCAACGTTTGAGGATCGTTCAATTCGAAACCTTATACACTGTTCAGATGTGCCTGAAGAAGCAGAACGTGAGATTGCTCTATGGTTTAACGACGATGAGCTTATGGAGTACGTGACCGCTCAGGAACGAATTATGTACAATGCACATTTTGATGCAGCCTCTGAATAAGAATGAGGTATAAAAGAAAAGACCGCAGCCAAAAGCTGCGGTCTTTTCTTTTGCACTGTTACCCGATCACTCTGAATATCTGCATGATATAATACTAAGTGGAACCATAAACGTATGTTCCGATTAAATATATTGTATAGGGTTGCCTGTAGTCGCGATGAGTTATGAGAACCAGACATATGGTTTGGATTTCAGACACAAATCGGAAAGGGTACCCACCTGGATTTCCCAGGAGCATACGGTGATGGTTCCGACGAAAAAAACTCGCTTTGCGAGTTTTTTTCGTCAGGGGCATGATAAAATAAGTCTCACTCGTATGCTTAAATTACCGACTATTTTTTTTCTGATTTCGTTTTCGCTCCTTGCCGTTTTGCATATAGTTGCACTCGAACTTTTTCTCTATTGGCGGTTTTGGTGGTTTGATATTCCCATGCACTTTTTTGGGGGCTCTGTAGTATCGCTTGGCTTATTTACCTTGAGAGATTTACGTCTATTGGTTCCAGAACGCTGGATAAAAATTTTGCCGATAGTTCTGGCGACTCTCGCAATTGCGTTGTCGTGGGAAGTGTTCGAGATTTACATAGGAGTACCTATTGAGGCTAATTATGTCGTAGACACACTCACAGACCTCTCTATGGGCATCTTGGGAGCTGTAGTAGGGTATAGTATTGGTATTAGTGTAAGAAAGTTATAGTGTATGTCATCAGTTTTAGGTTTTTATGGAGGGGTAGGGAGTGTGACAGGAGCAAACTTTATGCTCGATACAGGCGACTTAGCTATCCTTGTTGATTGTGGGCTGGTACAAGGTGATAAGTTTGCACAAGCAGTCAATGCAGAGCCATTTGTATACAATCCCGCAGATGCTGATGTACTTTTTGTAACGCATGCGCATGCAGACCATATTGGCCGTATACCGAAGTTGGTAAAAGATGGATTTACCGGAATCATTTATTCAACGGAACCGACACGTGATTTTGCAAACATTATGCTGCACGATGCACTGAAGGTTATGCAGTATGAAAAGGAACGATATGGCAATGAAGTAATCTATGGAGAATCAGACATTGCAGCTGCGTTGGCGTTGTGGAAAGTAGTGCCCTATGAAGAAGTGATCACACTCGCAAACGGTATCAAGGGTCGCTTTACTGATGTCGGACATATTCTTGGTTCAGGCATGGTACACCTAGAACGTGATGGAAAGAAGATAGTCTTCACGGGCGATATCGGCAATGACCCCCAGCCCTTATTGAATCCGCCTGTGGTACCTACCGATTATGACTATTTGGTTATGGAGAGTGTGTACGGTGACCGACAACATGAGGAAGTGGCAGAGCGTACTGAGCTTTTAAAGCAGGAAATCCTCGAAACACAACGCAAACATGGCACGTTGATTATCCCAGCTTTTTCTCTTGAGCGTACTCAGGGTATGTTGCTGGAGATAAACAACTTAGTGGAGTCAGGTCAGATTAAGCCATTACCTGTTTTTCTTGATTCACCACTAGCAATCAAAGTAACTGAAATGTATCGTCGCTATCCAGAGTACCTCAAAGAAGCAGTGCAGGAGCAGATTAAGGGAGGGGATGACATTTTTGATTTCGAAGGATTGGAATTTACACGTACCAATAAAGATTCACACGAAATCAAGAAAGAAAAGGGTGCAAAGATTATTATTGCTGGTAGCGGTATGAGTCATGGTGGGCGTATTCGTATGCATGAGAAAAATTATCTTGATGATAAAAACACAACGCTCTTGCTTGTAGGGTATCAATCAGTTGGAAGTCTGGGACGTTTATTGCACGATGGTGCAAAGAAAGTAACTATTGATGGTGCCCCTGTGAAAGTCAATGCAAAGGTAGCACGCATACGAGGATATTCAGGACACGCCGACCGTGACCAGCTGGTAGGATTGGTTGCAGGGGGAGGGGAGAAGGCAAAGCAGGTATTTGTAACTATGGGGGAGGAGCGGTCGTCGCTATTTTTGGTGCAGAGACTCCGTGATTATCTAGGAGTCAATGCGGTGGCACCTTCTCAGAACGAAGAAATAGAAATAGACTTCTAAGCCTCAAAATTAATTAACTACTTTGTCACTGCAAGAAAAAAGACGCTCACCGTACACTTGTACGACTCGCGTCTTTTTTCTTTAGTTCCTCGTATTTAAATAATTTTGAGGCTTAGTAAACTCAATGGTAAGATAGTTACATGAATAAAGAAAATCCATTTAAACTGATAAGTTCAAAAGAAGTCTATAAAAATCCTTGGATTAGTGTTCGTGAGGATGCTGTTGTTCGACCAGGCGGGAAGGATGGAATTTTTGGTGTTGTGACGATGCTCGAAGGAGTGACGGTGCTTCCTATTACTGATGATGGATTTGTGTATCTTACCCACGAATATGCATATGCTATTGAAGCAGTCAGTACTGAAATCATTAGTGGTGGAGTAGACGCTGGGGAGACCGCTTTAGATGCTGCTAAAAGAGAGCTACAAGAAGAAGTTGGTTTAGTTGCTCAGAAGTGGACACATGTGTCACATCTCAATCCGTTTACATCTGTCGTGAAGTCAGTAAATCATATGTATATTGCAGAAGAGTTGTCGGAGGTAGAGAGAAACCTTGATGAAGGAGAAATGATTCAGGTTCAAAAGGTTCCTTTTAAAGAAGTATTACAAATGGTAATGGACGGGGAGATTGCTCACGCTGCAAGTTCAGTCGCAATTCTAAAAGCATCTCAATTAGGATACGGGGGAGCATAAATACAAAAGACCACTTTCTAAAGGGAAGTGGTCTTTTGTATAAGTAACGAGGGTTACTATTTAGTAGCTTCAACAACTTTCGTAAATTGTTCTGGGCGTTCTAGGGCAAGTTGTGAGAGTATCTTTCGATCAATCTTGATGTTCTTATCTGAGAGTGCCTTAATGAAACGACTGTACTTCATATCATGTAATCGTAGTGCTGCGTTGATACGGGTTGTCCAGAGACGTCGGAAGTCACCCTTTTTCTTCTTTCGGTGGTCAAACGAGTGAAGTTGCGCGTGGTAGATAGCTTCACGTGCTTCTCGTAGTTTGTTTGAGCGACCGAATCGGTACCCCTTAGTTTGTGCGAGGATATTTTTACGACGCTTGTTTGGCGTTGTTCCTCCTTTTACTCGTGCCATAGTATTTTACTTTTAGTAATAATTAGTTGTCAGTATCGGTTTCCTAACGTGCTCATCTGAATGAAGTGCGAGGCGCGAGGAAGTGAACGATGGAGCCGTATATTGTATACGGTGACTGAGTGAACTGACGCTGCAACTAAGCAGTTCGTCAGATGAGCGTGTTAGGCTCCTGTTCCGGGCAGAAATCGTCGTGTAACTCGCTTTGAATAGTTCAAAAGCTGCGTTCGCTTTCGTCGAAGGCGAGATTGTCCTGACTGCTTCGCATTGAAGTGGTTTTGGCCAGGTCGTCGTGCAACAAGTTTACCGTTTTTAGTTACCTTGATTCTTTTTGTATATGACTTGTTTGTTTTCATAATGTTTCGCTTTTAGTAGGCAATAGTTTGAGAAAGTGCCCAAGCACTTTTGCAAGAGGTTGACTGCTATTTTTTACAATAGCGACTACCTGTACAGCGCCAGTGTGGGGGAAAATATAACCTATTTTGACCAAATTGTCCACCTCTTTTCGATGATTTGTCGATTTAAACCATTCCAGTTTCAAGAAGTTCGTCAAGAGATTTTTTCTTTGACTTTGCTACCTCTTTTACCTCTGTTGTTTGTTCTACTTCCTCTTCTTTAACTTCTTCCTCTGTGATGATTTTAGGTCCTTTAACGCTTTTTCCAACTCGTTCGATGGTACAGGTGAAGCCCTTTGGACTTTTTCTGAGTGTGTCAGCCAGTTTGTAGTCTGCGGGGATAATTTTCAGAAATCGTTCCAATCGTTCTTTCAAGAAAGCAGGTTCCATGTATTTGTAGCGTCCCCAGAGAAAGAGGTCTACCTTCACACGGTGTCCTTCATTGAGCCACTCAGCCGCACGTTTTGCTTTCAATAACTGGTCATGTTCACCAGTACCTATTTTTACTTGCACACTTTTTGTTTCAGTAACGTGTGATTTGGCTTTTACCTCACTAGCCTTTCGTTTTGTTTCGTAACGATAGAGACCGAAGTCCATAATTTTCGCTACAGGAGGTTTTGCGTTTGGAGAGATTTCAATAAGGTCAAGTTTCGCTGTGTCAGCCGCCTTGAGAGCATCCTCAATACTAAGAACACCAAGGTTTTCGCCTTCAGCACCGACAACGCGTAGCTCTTTCGCCCAAATAGCGTTGTTGATGCGTGTTCTGTTTTTTGGATTGTATTGCTTTCGTTGTTTTCTCAAATATATTGATCTTATTGTATAAGGTATGTACTTGTACAGCTCGGGGAACTGTCGTCCTTGAAATAGCCCTACCTATTTCTCTCCTAGTAGGAGCAGTGCATCGTTTAACTATACTGTTTGCAGTATAGTTAAACGATATTGTGTCCTATCGAAAGACAGAACTCACCAAAGCACTAAACATTGGTAACAAAATGTACCATGTAGGTGAGGGTATAGCAAGATATTTTATGCAATCCCCAAAACAAAAACCCGAGGAATTCCTCGGGTTTTTGTTACGTACTCTTACTTAGAGGAGCGTACTACATCCACCAAAGTGGGGAGTATCCATTGATTCACTGGCAACACAGGTATCTGTGCTACATGACTGTGTATTGTCTGCGAGAGCAACTTTGCCTTGAGTTGTGGCTTGGACTTGCTGAAATCCAAGTACCACCAATGCAATCAGACCAACTGCAAGTGCAGTTACTGAGGCATAGAAATTAAATGTGAACTTTTGCATATGTTTATTTTTTATCCTTCTTGAAGGGTTGGGAGAATCCTTACGCTATTAGTTATTTCTGCAGCACCACAGGTAATGGTGTACTGGTGAGGTCCGGTCGCTTCACTAAATGGTATTGATCCCACTCCATTAACGATGTCGCCATCAGTGTAGGCAATTTCAAATGTAAATCCGTCAAGATTTGGACCAGTGATTGAACAGTTCGATGGGAAGTTTTGTCCGATATCGTAGTTTATTGTATAACCAGTATTTAACCGCACCACTGGAGGGTCTACAGCAAGGTCATCCACATCCAGAGGGAAGTTTGTGCAGAGTGTGTCTGAAGGGATACTGCTACCAATACATTGACCGTCACAGCGGAGTTGGCCAGGATCAGTCATTCCACAGTAGTTTGCACCTAATGAACAGCTTCCTGTGTAGTCAGACGGTGGTGCAGGGGCAACACATGTGTCACCACAAGTAGCAGTTTGAGGGTTTGTAGTCCCACAGAAGTTCGCTGCTGAGTTACATGTGGTTGGTGCAGGCACTGGTGGAGGAGCAACGTTACATGCAGCACCTCCGCAAAGGCGTTGGTTTTCAGTAGCTGTGACACCACAACTGTTTGGGTTCGATGTACAGGTAGTTAAACCGAGATCTGGTACAGGGTCTACGGTTATACCATTACAGTTGCTTATACAGGTATAGCCTTGATCTCGTGTATCCTCGCAATCGTTTGGTGCCGAAGTACATGTTACTACTGATGGAATAGGTACTTGAGCGCTACAGGTATTATCTCCTTGGATTACCCCCGATGCAGTTTCTCCACAGATGTTTTCTCTTTCGCAAGACTGTCCAGCATCTCCCTGACAGAAAAAAGCACACATGACAATTAGGTCGAGAATCACCGTTACTAGTGAGATTGCATTGAAGAGTATTGCAATTATTGCGTCACTTCTCTTAGGCGGGAATGAAACCATCAGCGCGAGAATGAGTGTCACTACTATTAATTTATTTGCTTTTGAGGACATACTAAATTATGTAAGTTTATTAAAAATTTCTATTACCATATATTGTAGGGTAAATACGGAAGTAATACAGTAGCATGCTGTGTATAGGCCGACTGGTATCAATGATGTGTAGGACCCCTTTAGCTTTTCTTTTGTTATATATATCAGCGACATTACAAGTAACAGTAGTCCCGCTTGCGACAGAGCATGATTACCTGCGGCAGAAAATTGAGTTGTAAATGTAGCGAGGTATAGACATACATCAAACACAAACATGATGCTAAAGAGAGTCAAAACCCACTTTCGAAGGAATAGAAAACCGTATCCCGCGAGTGCTTGAATGATTATAAATGCAGCTAACACAAGAAAAGCGTACCAAGGATGGTGATCATTTAAAAGACTGAGGGTATTTAATGCGGTATGTGTAGCACTCCCGAACATTACTATCGCTGTGACGAGGTAGAGACCATAAATGAATTTATCGTATTTACCTGTTGCGTTTTGTAATGAGCACCATGCAGACTCTTCAATTGGTAATTTAATCATATTATTAAGGGTTTATAGTAATGTAATTATAGTAACATAGGGAAAAAAGCCATTTTACTTTGTTTGAAAACATGTTGCGAGCAAAGTGACTAAGTAGTGTCTTAATGCAATCCCCAAAACAAAAACCCAAGGAATTCCCCGGGTTTTTGTTCTGTACTCTTACTTAGAGGAGCGTACTACATCCACCAAAGTGGGGAGTATCCATTGATTCACTGGCAACACAGGTATCTGTGCTACATGACTGTGTATTGTCTGCGAGAGCAACTTTGCCTTGAGTTGT
>JBLIMJ010000029.1:0-9793 GCA_047638595.1 Acidimicrobiales bacterium | reverse complement strand
GCGTAACAAGAACTCCTAAATTAACTCCAGAGTTAATTTAGGAGTTCTTTCTAGGCACTTCTATTTATCAAGGTTATTTGGTATAACTATGTGCATTGATTCAGGAGTACGTGGTTAGATTAACTAATGTCCCTATACAGTGACTGTACAGGTTGTCGATATTTTAAAAAATATCTGGCAACCTCTTGCGAAAGTGTGAAAACACTTTCTCACCCATCATCTACGATGATGGTACCTAAATCAAAGATTTTTAACGGTCCCATCGTCTAACGGCTAGGACACAGGATTCTCATTCCTGTAATCGGGGTTCGATTCCCCGTGGGATCACACATATATTCTTAGAAAAAACACCGCAAGGTGTTTTTTCTTTTGAATATAGTGTAATCCTACGAGTAACAGTGCCTACGCACTGTTACGAGGGAATCGAAAAGCTTTTGAGACAGATTCGACCTGAGGGAGAATATGTCCAAAAGGTGTACTGAAGCTGTAAGCTTCGATTCCCCGTGGGATCACACATTTCTAGAAAACGGCGAGGCCTTGCCTGGGTGGTTATGTGAGAACATCGTGTTATGCTTTATGTATGCTACGTGAAGAACCCTACAATGACTCTGACGCCCTATGTATTTCGACACGAAGAAAAATAGTTTTTACAATCTTAACTCTGACAATTTTAATCAGTGTATTTTACAGCGGACTAATGGTAGGTCAAAGTAAACAAGAAATAAGAGAACAAGAAATAGTAAGTGAAGTAGATATTGATAACGACCACCAGGAGTCAGCAAAAGCAAGTACACAAATCAGCAGCTTGACCACTAGCGACAATTGGTCCTTATCTAAGGGCCTACCCTCCAGTTACGAATATGTACTTACTGACCTTGATACTAACTGCAAGTCATACGGCGTTTCTGACTGTGACCAAAGACTAGTCCGAGGGAAATACAAAAAAGATCCTGAGGTGGTAATAGAAAATATCACTGAACAGGCTAGTGAATACTTAGACATAGATTTTGAAGTTCTGCGTTTGGAACGGTTGTTTTTTTCAGAAAATAATCGGATTTTGTTTTTTAAAACATATTTGGATGCTGGTGTAAATTATTGCTGCACTGTGCTTTCATTTGACACTCAAATGAACAAATTCATCGATGTACCTGACAACGCTAAGCGTTATTTTTCATCGGAAGCCCTCGTTGGATATGAATGGCTTTTCAGAGTTTCAGATTCTGGAAAAACACTTACCATGACTTCCCTATTAAGTGGTGAAGCAATTGAAATTGCTAGAGCCGAACAAGGACAGACATTTTACAAAAAAGATTTTAGTAATTTACAAATGGACTTCCCACAACATGGGTTTGAGTTTGAAAGTGGATATTTTTTGTTTGGTATTTATGACGATTCAAATGCCGGTTACGGTTTCAGCAAAATTATTACACAAAAGTATTTAAATGTGGCGAGTGTAAGCGAAAACGGTACACCTGAAATTCTGGAGATTAGTGAAGACTAGACACCACCAACACACCCCTCACCCCCCCTTAACTCCCTTCCCTCTTCATGCTTCACTATTATATTCTCCCCACCCAACAACCCACCGACCCAGAGATGGGGTCGGTCTCTGGGTCGTTGGGTTTTGCTCATGCTTTGATTGCTTGGATATAAAATCAAACAATGCTGCGAGTCATTAGGCTTCAACTACGGCACTCTTTTACAACTTTAATTGTTCCTGTCCCCTTTTTCTTGGTAAAATTTGAACCATAGAATACAAAGGGTAGAAGAATAGCAATTGAAATCAACACTGATGTCAAACCTTTCGAGGAACCTGACGAAGAAGGTTTCATCAGGGACTCAAATCGCATCGTAGCAGAAGTCATAGTTGATGGTGAAGTGCTTTGGACTGACACTGTCACGACCAGCGACAGAAAACGGCGAGGCCTTGCCTAGGTGGTTAACTTCCAAATTTTTATAAACAGTGGTAAAAATAACACTTGTCGAGGTCTAACTTCAACACCCACCTAGTACCATTATATCCATAAGAAAAACCACTAAGTACGTGATAATTCAAACGTGGCCTTAGTGGTCTATTATTTTTGGCTCTATATTTAGAGCGAAAGAACTAGGTGACGACGAGGCAGCCTCCCTGCTGCCTCGTCGTCTAGGGAATTCCGTAAGTGGAAAAATCCCTTGTTTACACCAGAACAACGTTCTGATACGGCACGCCTGCACCAATCACGGCCTCCTCAACCACATAACCGTCTGTTTGAACATCCCCGTTCAGAAACCGTTCCATGATTGCTGGCAGTGTCTTAAAACGACCAGACCCTTCCACAATCATCGTATCAACACGATGGGCTGGCGGAACGAGAACTGGCGCGTTATTGATCCACAGGCTAGAAATTTGGCGCAACGTTGCGGACAAATCATTGGTTGGATCAAAAATCAAATCACACAGACCAACAACAGAGACATCAAGCGGATATTCAATCTCCTGTTTTGCACAGACGAATTCTCCTACTCCGACCGGCTCCATGTGCCACGCGATGAAATCTTTATTGTCGAACAACCAAAAATTACCGATTAACTGCTGATCCTTCTTTTGAGTCAGATCAGCTATGACGCACTGCTGCCCAATACCATGAAGGACGTAAGTACGACCTTCGGCCACCAGCTGCAGCGCCCGAATTGGAAGTTCCCCATTCTCATGGGGCGTCGTTAATATTGTATCGTCCTCGCCGTAGGCAAAGATTAATGGAGTAATGGCGACCTTATCAAAGGTCGCTTTAAGGATGCTTGGTGGAAATGAGTCACTCATTCAAATATTCCCTGTATAGCTTTGATTAAATCGTCCTTTTGAACGATCAATTTGTATAACCAAGAGAAACAAAAAATGCTTCTCGAAGGCAGTGCGAACAATTATACCTAATTATTTCAACGTGTCAATGCTGTTACTTGAATCCCCACCCCAAACACACAACCCCGTGCTTGAATAGAAGTGTTAACAGACTAAACAAAACACGGGGTTATGAAAAACGGCGAGGCCTTGCCTAGGTGGTTAACTTGTTACTCCGGTGTCCTGACTCCCACACCGAACCACTCCTCGAACTAGACTCTGTGGTATTATAAGATAATGAGATTACTTTGTTGTGCAACACTTACTTTGTTGTTTGGGCTAGTACCAACAGCTAATGCCCAAACATTACTTCAAATAGAGAGTCAATGTGAAGAATATGAAATTCCTCCCATTGACCTTGTTGAAGGTAAGAAGATTGTAGAAGATGGGATTGTTGACCTATCCGAATATAGCGAGAGTGGATCAGATACCGATTCAGCAAAAACCTTTCTCAATAAAGCACAATATGAAGGAACTGATACTGAAAAAGATATCTGGCACTCACTATTATATTTAAATCAAGGTCTATCTCAGTTTCCTGAGGCTGATAACAGTGAAGCTGTGCTCCTGTGGTCAGTGTTACAAAAAGCACATAAATTACAGCGAGAAATTTGTGAACAAATATCCGGCAACACCACAATACGTATTGATATTGATGCAGGTAACCAAGTTGTATCATTCCAAGTCAATTTAGATGATATCGGGAAAGATAATTTCACAAATTCACTAACTTTTCAGCTGGAAGCTTACACGGAACTAGAAAATACTATTGGTACATTTTTTGCTAATCTACAGCCATCACCATTGGAAGACCTTGATGTTCAAGAGGCGTTAAGCAGCATCCTCTCGGCAGAGGAAGATCTTGTTGAAATTAAGACTAATCTCAGTGCTGCAAAGCTTCAGCCTGATTCGTATCCTGAGGAGCTGTTTGATGTCTTTGATGCAAGAATAATTCTGATTGAAGCTGTGTTGGCAGAAGCACGAGACATTTACACTAATGATCCGACTAAGGCAGCCGAACTAACTTACCTGGCTTCCGACATGATGGATTTAATAGAAGAAGATGAAGAATTTATAGAAATTTCTCCAGTGAAAGATGTCCCTTTGATTGAGTCCCTGCTCACAGAAGTAGACGAAACAGAATCATCAGTTCCTGATGAAGAAGTTGCAGCAATTCCAACTCCTGTTTTGGTAACACCTAACTTGGAGCAAACTAGCAGACCAGACGAACTCAGCAAAACACAACAAAGTGGAGAGACAAATACAAACAATGAAATTAATGATACGTCTCAAGTCTTGTCTGAAACTATTCCTGGAAAAACTATACAAGACGTTTCGACCAAATCAGACATTGAGTCACTTGAGAGGTCCTCTGAGAAAGAAGTTAATGAAAAACCATCATTTTTTATGCAAGTGTTTAATTTTTTCTTTGGTTGGTTCTTAAATACGCAAAGCTAAGTTATACCTATTCCTTAGGGTGTTTCTGTACATTTATGTGCAACTGGATGCTGACCCTTTATATTGTACCGCCACTGAGGCACATCAGGATCCTTCTTCACCGGCTTTGGTTTAGGCTTGTTGCCGATCAAACGATCAAACATTTCCATAAGAGTTGGTAACTCAGCAGGCTCATTCATGGGTCGTAGTATCTGATTTAGGTTTTCGAATGCCTGTATTTGCTCCTTAGGCAGGGTTCGAGAAGTGGCTAGTGATGGTTCACATCGCAAAAACTGAAAATGCCTTGGTGTAGCGCCAGAAAACGGCGAGGCCTTGCCTAGGTGGTTAAGTTCCTGTAAGGAATTAGAAACCTGACGGTCACAAACAGCACTCATATTTAAGAAGAAAACGGCGAGGCCTTGCCTTGGTGGTTAACAGTAATGTGAAAGATAACTTCCTTTCATACGTCATATATGGTATAAGACCACTCTAAGCACGTTTACAGCGTGGTATACTTAAATAAGTAAAAAATGTCTGATTTCACACCTACAAAATCTCAAACACTTCTTTGCGAAATAATAAGCAGACTAGACGGAGAAGTTAAGGACAAAACTCAATTAGCCAAACTTGAGTATTTTTCTGATTTTATACATTATGCTTTTCATGATAAGCCAATTTCAGAAGAAGGAAACATATATCAAAGAAGGAAACAAGGGCCATTGTCTAGGGCTTTTAATGATGACCTAAACACACTTTGTGAAAATAATTTTCTTAAAAATAAAGCTCAGTATACATATTCAACTACGGATAAAAAATGTGGGTCTTTATCAGACGAAGAATTAACTACTGTCAATTTTGTTATATCAAAATATGGAAAAACTTCATATAGAGAATTAGTTAAGATTGCACATAGTCAGATACCATATCTTTCTGCTTCAGGAGATGGTGCAGTCATTGAATATTCCACAGCATATAATTTAGTAGATGAATATCCTGATTATGCCACACTACAGGTGGCCTAAGGGAGTATTTGTCTGCAAAAAATTTTGGGCAGACATTGAAAAATTTTCTGGCAGAAACCCAAAACTCTGTCGCCAGACAGAAGAAGCAGAAGATGATCTATCTAGACTAGGGGCAATTTTACTGACCGATGCCATATTTAATGTATTGTCTGACCCTGAAAACCATGACCATGGTGTCCTACATGGTAAACAACCTTTTTTAGATCATGATCTTAATCTGTATAAACTGCGTTATGCGATTGATAAGCAGGGTAAAAGAAATGGTATAAGAGTAATGTATGTAAAAAATGATGACACTATTATATTTATCCATGCTTATTCAAAAAGACCAACACCTCCTAACGGTGTCAAGATAGACACAGAAATTATTGGAAGACTAAAAGAATTTTTGGAAATATAAGTCTAGAGAAGAGTATTATTTTTTACTATATACCCATTCAAACTAATCCATTTTATTTAATGAATCGCAAGAAATGAGGTCGGCCACCGTTCTTAGGTCCCTCTGCTCTCTCTCCCCACCCCTACACCTCCAACCTCTTCACAAAATCAGTAAGGTTCTTACACCCATCATCTGTCACCAAGAGCATATCTTCCAGGCGTACTCCTCCTATATCCTTGTAATATAAACCCGGCTCAATAGTAATGACATCTCCCTCTTCTAAAATACCCATGGTATCGGTACCAATTCGAGGTTCTTCGTGAATTGTGGTGCCAACACCATGTCCTATACCATGTACAAAGCCTTCAGCGTAGGCGAATTCTTTTCCTTTCCCCGATGTTTGGTACCCTCTTTTAATAAATAGCTTTTCAACTGCGTTTTGTATATCGCTACACACGACACCGGGTGCAACCATTGCTATAGCAAGCTCTTGTGCATCAAGCACCGTGTTATACATCTTTTTAAGTCTTTTAGGCGGAGTACCAATACAAACAGTTCTGGTCATATCAGCAAAATATCCTGTAAATTTTGATCGGGGGAATATATCAATAACAATAGGCTCATGAACCTTTAAAACACCACTTCCTATCTCATGTGGTTCACAACTCTCCTTCCCTCCTGCAACAACATACCCTTCAGGTGACTCACAGCCGTGTTCGGTAAGGACACGGTCAATAATCGAGTGTGCTTCTTCGGAAGTAGGGGTCGTGGCTAATTGCAAATAATCGACAACAGCCTGCATAGCTATTTCTGTAATGCGTTGCGTTTCCAATATGGAAACAACTTGTTTTTGAGTTTTTTTCCGAGACATAATTCAGGGTCGTCTACTACATATTTTTTAGCTTGCATACTTATTATACAGGTGTATACTAATCAAACTCTCAGCAATTTATTGTTGAAAGTACAGATTAAGTTTTCGGACTTTATTTGCGAATTAACCGGCTTGCCGGTTTTTTTGTGCCTGGATCTGTTTGGAGAAATGAGATCAGGCATCTTTCTTTTATAATATACCACCCTCTACGTCCAGCGATTTTCCTTACAGGAACTGTTCAGGTGTAAGCAAAGCTTTCTGATTGCATTCACTCGAGAATAAAAATAAATTTTTATTCTACTCATTCAATTATCAGTCGCTCTAACGAGCTGGCAACCTCTTGCAAAAGTGTGTAAACACTTTCTCACCCAAGGGTGAAAAGTAACCTATGTTACTTTGCAAGAGGTTGTCAGCTATTTTAAAAATAGCGTCAGCCTGAACAGTGCCTGTAAGGCAGAACAAATCGGGATCTGCCCAATTTTTAACGACTGGAAGAAGTATAAAAATGGAAATACTCTTGGGGTGAAATTCACAATAGTCGCTACGCTCGTTTGTTCATTCACCTCCAAAATCCTTAATAATCTCCTTTTCATTACTTGCATCCAGCGACTTCTTAAACTTTGTCCCACTCTTTCCCTTTACCCTGCTTTCACATTCACCCCATGTTTTATGGGTCTCAATAACCCCATCCACCTTACTTATATATGAATAGGCTTTTTGGGCTGATCTTTTCTTCGCGG
The DNA here is from genome assembly GCA_047638595.1 of Acidimicrobiales bacterium. Taxonomy (GTDB): domain Bacteria; phylum Patescibacteriota; class Minisyncoccia; order Phycocordibacterales; family UBA918; genus OLB19. Next base: position 2,463 of record JBLIMJ010000029.1, on the reverse strand, counting down.
CACTTCGTGCTTTTGCTTTTTCTTCATCGTACGAAGTGTCTGATATATCAAATCCGTATTCTTCCTTAGGGCCAGAATACAGATCAAAAGTCCCGTTTGCTGCAAAGTCTGACGCGATAGTATCAGCCCGTTCGTTTCCAATGATACCGACATGACCCGGCACTCTATTCCATTCGATCTGCACTTTCTTTAGAAGCGGGAGTAACTCCTGCCATAGTTCTTTATTTAAAACGTCACTCTCTGCTTTTGTTTTCCAACCGTTCTTTAACCAACCAAATATCCAGCCAGTTGAGCCCTGCACCACGTACTTAGAGTCAGTATATATCTGAACTGTTTCACTACTATCTTGCACAACCTTAAGCGCCTCTATAACTGCACGTAATTCCATTTCATTGTTGGTAGTACGCTCTTTAAATCCACCAACCTCCGTCACTGTTGAAGAACGAGAAATAACTGCACCATACCCCCCTCTTCCAGGATTACCCTTTGAAGCTCCGTCAGTAAAAATCTGTATTTTTTGTTCCATGATTTCAAAAGTTTACCATACTGCACTCAATCTAATGCTCACTAAGTACAATATCTCCGTCGTGTTCACCACTACCACTTATATAGCTTTTTTTAAGGGGGGGGGAAAATGTATATGACGTAACCGAAGGAAAGAAGTTTTATGCGCTGATGGACACTGCCACTTCCTTGCGGGTACAGATGGAACAAAACTCCTTCAGGTTTTGGTGGAAAAGTACCGTACAGAAAAAATACCCTGTTATGGAAACATTTAGTCAGTGATACTGACATAGTACTAACAATAAACAAAGGGCGGTCAGCTGACCGCCCTTGCGTGCAATATTTCGTTTCGTCAATTCAAAAGAAGTGGGCCTCCGTTTGAGGGAAAGTTGCTTTCTGGCTTCAGAATAATGGGCTCATCTGACTGACCGTCCCAGAGCTCCACCTCAGAAATACGCCCTTCAATATGATCACGCCAAAACTCAAGAAACCCACGCAACCTCAGATACCATGGAGCAAAATCATCGAACTGCCATATAAACTTGTTTGGGCAGATAATTTCGACAGCGCCAGGTATATAATATTCAACTTTTGTAAGCACGGTTGTAGGGAACCATTCGGCAAGTTTTGACTCACGTGCCAATTCTTCTTCAAGACTTTCCGCAAGCACAAGAGGATCAAAATCTTTTGGGTTAATTTTTTGCATAACAACCTCCCTCAGTTTTATTACACGCATTACGTTCTGTACTACGCTGTATTGGTTATACCATCAAGCTTACACAGCTGCAAGAAAATACCCTGCTGTATCCAGAAAACTTCCCAATTTCCTTAAACTGTGGCAATCTAGCTGTAGGACTGAATTAAATTGAACTGGAGCTATACTATGGGAAGTGCCCAAACACTGGAAGTTGAACAAATGCCAGGTATGCTCAAACTTCCTAAAGGGAGTATTGTTTATCTTGGAACTCAAGGGTTTGAGGATGAACTCGTGCCGTTGGCAAAAAATGGTGGTTGGGTACGCTTGCGTGACACGTGGACCTGCTTCCCAGGTGAATCAATCTTCCGCAGGGATCCTGGTGGACTTGGTATGACAGGATACAGCATCATCACGCCATGGGATGTAAAATGTGTTGCTCTCTATGACAGCAGACCATTTGAGAAATTCCCGGAGTATATCAGAAAATTATTTCCGCACTAGAACGACGACCGCCCCATGCGAAGCATGGGGCGGATTTGTGTTTTTATAAAAAAAACGGCGCCCCAGAATTGGGCCGCCTTCACTTTTTGTTGCACACTACTTTCGCTGCCACATATGGTTGCCAAAGCGACGGAAATAGAATGACCTTAAGAAAGATCGGAAAATTGGGTTTCCCCTACGTCCACATCGCATATTCGGTATTCTCCCTGTACTTGTTCCTATGCTTACTTTATACAACAAAAGATAAAATTACACAAAGAAAACTTGCAAAAGTATCACTTCCAAGCTACAAAGGTATAGGAATAGGCTAAAACTACAGAAGGGTCTTTACAATGGACGCATATTTCTCAAGTGTTGAAATCCATCCAATCGACATCGTGGAAACTTTGGCTGAAGATAACGCCTGGGACTTCGATCGTGTTGCTGACGACCAAATCGCCATGGTCATAGAAGGACAATGGCAGGCATACAGCATTACGCTGGCGTGGTCACCGCTCAATGAAACCTTACGGTTTGTCTGCACATTCGAATTGACTCCGCCAGACGATAAACTTCCTGGTCTCTACGAAATTATCAATGTGATAAACGATAATTGTTACTCAGGGACATTTGTCTTCTGGTTAAAACAAAACTGCCTAGTGTATCAGTATGGTCTAGTGTTAACTGGTGGTGAAGTAGCTGGAGTTGCTCAGATAAACCAGATAGTACAATCAGCAGTATTGAAATGCGAAAGGTACTATCCAGCCTTCCAACTGGTTTGC
>JBLIMJ010000028.1:0-9859 GCA_047638595.1 Acidimicrobiales bacterium | reverse complement strand
TTCTGTGAGAACGGATAAAAGGAAAAACTATTTTCCTTTACACCACCTCATGCTTGTTCGTTTCACTCACAACGCATGTCTCACATTCTGTGAGAACGGATAAAAGGAAAAACTATTTTCCTTTTATCCCCGAAAAGTATTTTCTTCTTCTTGTAATTAAGCGTAACCAGCGCATAATAGTGTTAAGCGACATTCTCTCCTGTTAGTTCTTTAAAAACGAGAGGTCTGCGGTCGAAAATTTATTCCTAATCTCTCATAACAAATATGCCAACAAAAAAGAAATCAACTCGCAAGGCTCCTGCAAAGAAGACTGCGAAGAAGGTAGTACGTAAGACGGTAAAGAAAGCTCCTGCAAAGAAGAAGGCAGTAGTAAAAAAGACCGCAAAAAAAGCACCAGCAAGGAAAGCTGTAAAAAAGACTACTAAAAAGGTAGTAAAAAAGGCTCCTGCAAAGAAGAAGCCAGCAGCAAAGAAGCCAGCAAAACGAACTGTTAAGAAGGCTGTAAAAAAGACAGTACGTAAAACTGCAAAAAAAGCACCAGCACGGAAGAAGAAATAATTCATCTTCACGTTTAGTGTACAGATTAAAACCGCTCTCCATAGCGGTTTTAATATATTTTAGTGACACACATCCCCCTCATTCAAAATCACTGGACTCGTTTTTCGTCAAGTGTAGTAAGGAGATATTTCATGGTATGATAGCGACATTATGTCATTTTTAGATCGTTTTTTTGGGCCTTCTTATGAGAAGGAACTGTTGGCTTTGCAGCCTATTGTTGATGCTGTTAATAGTCTGGAGGCTGAGTATGAAAAGATAAGCGACCAAGAGTTAGAGAAATCTACAGAGATGCTACGCGGCCGGTATAAAGATGGCGAGACGCTTGATGACCTTCTTCCTGAGGTTGCTGCCTTGACGCGCGAAGCGTCTAAAAGAACACTCGGGCTACGTCACTATGATGTCCAGGTCTTAGGAGGTATTCTGCTCCATCAGGGGAAGATTACAGAGATGCGTACTGGTGAAGGGAAAACACTCGTAGGAACCATTCCTGTGGCCCTCAATGCGCTTGTAGGGGATGGTGTGCATGTAGTAACGGTAAATGATTACCTTGCGCGAAGAGATGCAGTATGGATGGGCCAGATATATGCTGCACTAGGACTTTCATTGGGAATCATTAATCACAATGAATCATACTTGTATGACGCAGGACACAGTGAGGTTGATGAGCAAAGAGATGAGCTTGGCTCGCACAAGATATTTTATGAGTACCTCCGTCCATGCACTCGGAAAGAAGCGTACGCTGCAGATGTTACGTATGGTACCAATAATGAATTTGGGTTTGATTATTTACGGGACAATATCGAATTTGAAAAAGAAAATCTACGACAACGTTCCCATACGTTCGCCTTGGTGGATGAAATCGATTCAATCTTAATAGACGAGGCAAGAACACCATTGATTATCTCTGCACCGGTGGCTGAAGGTGAAAACTTATATCAAGTATTTGCCGGAGTCGCAAGACAGCTAAATAAAGAGGAACATTACGAACTCGACGAAAAGATGAAAAGTGCTACTTTAACTGACACCGGTATTGAAGCTGCGGAAAAAATGCTCGGTGTAGACAATATCTATACCGACAAGGGTATTAAGTATGTGCACCATTTAGAAACAGCAGTACGTGCCAAAGGATTATATACGCGGGATAAAGACTATGTCATCAGCAACGGTGAAGCGGTGATTGTCGATGAATTTACAGGTCGTATGCAGCCAGGACGCCGTTGGTCAGATGGGTTACATCAAGCGGTAGAAGCAAAAGAGGGTCTCTCTATTCAGAAAGAGTCGCGTACCTATGCTTCTATTACGTACCAAAACTATTTTAAATTGTACGATAAGATGGCAGGTATGACGGGGACAGCATTGACGTCAATGGAAGAGTTTTACTCTGTCTATGGGCTGGAAGTAGTCCCCGTACCAACAAATAAAGAAGTAAGTCGTATTGACCATAACGACTCTATTTTTCAAACCGTTAAAGGTAAGCATGATGCAGTTATACGGAAGGTAAAAGAGTTGCATGACGCTGGGCAGCCAGTCCTTATTGGTACTGCATCAATTGATACCAATGAGGAGTTATCGCTCGCTTTAAATAAAGCAGGTGTAGTGCATGAGATGTTGAATGCAAAAAACCACGAACGTGAAGGTGAGATTATTGCCAATGCGGGAAAGAAAGGAATGGTTACACTCGCAACAAATATGGCAGGACGTGGTGTAGACATCAAGCTCGGTGGTACAGAAGCAACCCCTGAAGAGTCTAAAGAGGTGTTAGATCTAGGGGGATTATTTGTTCTTGGTACTGAACGACATGAAGCACGGCGTATTGATAATCAGTTGCGAGGTCGTTCAGGGCGCCAAGGGGATCCTGGTGAAACCCTGTTTATGGTCTCAATGGAAGACCAACTTATGCGCGTGTTTGGTGGAGATAGAATCAAGAGTGTTATGGGTACATTTGGTATTCCTGAAGATCAACCGATTGAAAATCGTATGATTAGTAGACAGCTTGAAACAGCACAGTCACGTATTGAAGGTTTTCACTTTGATGCACGTAAACAGGTATTGGCATACGACAATGTGTTAAACCAACAACGACAGTTTGTGTATGAGCGACGTCGGAAGTTCCTCGGTGATGATACTAAAGACGCTGTACAAGAGATTCTTGCAGAGGTTATAGAAGTAGTCCCTGAAGGAGTTGCAATTATTGAAGCAAAGAAAAAAGAATATACACCAGAGATGTGGAATAATCTTATGTGTAAATTATCGCTACAGATGATTGATATGCTTTGGGTAGAACATCTTGAAGTGATGCAATACACACTGGGAAGTGTAACCCTCCGAGCGTATGGCCAGCGTGACCCACTTATTGAGTATAGAAAAGAGGGGATTCGTTTGTTTAAAGAAATGGAAGAGGTGTTGTTGCATCGTATTGCAGAGTTACTCCCACAGTTGAAACCAGAAGCTTTAGAAAAAGAAGAAGCGCGCATGAAGAAAGCACGTGAGCTCGCTCAACGCGCAGGAGGAGATAAGGCAACTGTAGGTGGCAGGCAGCAACCACGAGTGAATGAGAAGACACATGGACGAAACGATTTAGTAAAAATTACAAATGGATCAGAAGAGCGAGAACTGAAATTTAAAAAAGCTGAAGCACTTATTGCAGAAGGAGAGTGGTCGCTAGTGTAAGAGATGGATACAAAAAAACTGCTGTTGCTGTAGCAACAGCAGTTTTTTGTTATCATATACCTATGAAAAATATAACTATAGTACTTGGTACTGCACGCATTGGACGTGCTTCGGAACGTGTCGCGTTAGCTCTACTTAAGTCATTTGAAAACACAAGTGTAAACATTACGTATGTAGACGTTAAAGATCATGTGCAGACTGCAGTCACTACTCCTGAATGGGGGGAGGGAGGGGCTGATACGGTTTCTACTAAATGGCAACAGATAGTGCTTGCAACCGATTCGTTTCTTTTTATTCTTCCAGAATATAACCATGGGTATCCAGGAGAATGGAAGCTTTTAATAGACTCATTAGGAAAGGCGTATAAAGGAAAAAAAGCTTATATCGTTGGTGTTTCAGGAGGGTCTTTTTCAGGTGTTCGTGTTGCAGATCATGTACTCCCTGTGTTGCAAACACTCGGACTTACTCCTATGAAACAAGGCTTATATGTAGGGGAAGTTACGAAAGTCTTGGATGATACCGGAGTGAGCACAGACAGCCCCTTTTCAGAACGTCTGAATACCTTTGTTGACACAGTCATTCAAGATACGTAATCTTATTATATTATGATTAAAATTATCACACGTGTTCTCATAACTGCACTAGCACTTATTCTTGTTGCAAAACTTATACCAGGTATTACGGTTGTTGGTCTCTATCCAGCCATTATCGCTGCATTACTACTGGGTGTGTTAAATCTTGTAGTAAAGCCAATTTTGATTATACTCACGCTTCCCATAACCATAGTGACACTTGGTTTGTTTATGTTTGTAATCAATGCAAGTTTGTTTACGTTCGTAGCGTCCTTTGTTGAAGGGTTTAGTGTGAGTGGATTCTGGGTAGCACTACTGGGATCACTCATTGTCTCAATCATAAGCGCGATAGGTAATAAGTTTGTTTCCAATGAAAAAGTACACTAGTAGCATCGCATTACTATTTTTTGTAGGACTCGGTATAGGAATGTTTTTTTGGCAGGCACCAATAGAGCTATTTAAGGAGACACTTTCTGGTTTGAATGCTGTGAGTTACATAGTGTACGTATTGATTCTCACAGCAGCAGTGGTCTTTATGCCTCTGACAGTGATGCCGATTATACCTGTTGCTGCGGCAGTGCTCGGACCTTTTACTACCGCATTGTTAAGTATTATCGGATGGTCACTTGGCGGGGCTATTGCTTTTTTGATTTCCAGACACTTAGGACGACCATTTTTAGAGAAATTTCTAAATCTGCAAAAGTTAGACGATATCTTAGAAAGAATTCCAGAAAAGACACATTTTTGGTTCATCGTTCTTTTGAGATTAACGCTTCCTGTGGATTTGGTAAGTTATGCATTAGGTCTTACGAAATCGCTAAGTTTTACTAGTTATATCGCTGCTACTGTTGTTGGGGTCTGTTGGTTCTCGTTCGCTTTTGCATACATGGGAAATGCCTTTTTCGAAGGGAGTGTGATTACTTTAGTAGGGATAGTGCTTGCATCAATCGGAGTATTTGCTTTAGGTTGGTACCTCCTTCATAACACTAAACAGTGACAAATCTACCAATTTATGGTTTTATATGGGACTAAATTAAATTATGTTTATAGATGAATTAGAAATATACGCCAAAGCTGGAAACGGCGGTGATGGCGTTGTCCGTTGGTCACATGAAAAGTTCCGCCCTATGGCAGGTCCTTCTGGTGGAAACGGCGGTAATGGCGGAGATGTGTACATCCGCGCTGTTCGTGATCTCAATATCTTAGCTAAGTATACTGGAGCAAATAAATTCATTGCAAAAGATGGAGATGCTGGAGGGAATGATTCTCGTTGGGGAAAGGGAAGTAATGATCTCTACATCGATGTTCCCATCGGATCAATTATTACCGATGTAGAACGAGATCGTGTGTATGAACTTTTTGAAGAAGGAGCAGAAGAATGTGTGCTCAAAGGTGGTCGTGGAGGACTCGGGAATGTACATTTCAAATCATCTATCAACAGGAGTCCAGTTGAATCTACTGAAGGGAAGGAAGGTGAAGAGGCTCAGATGAAGATTGAACTTTCCATCGTTGCTGACGTTGGTCTTATCGGTTTACCCAACGCAGGCAAGTCGACTTTATTGAACGCTTTCACGAATGCTACATCTAAAATTGGTGCATACGCATTTACAACACTACAACCACACCTGGGGAATCTATTTGGATATGTCTTAGCTGACATCCCGGGTCTTATTGAAGGTGCTCATGAAGGGAAGGGACTCGGACATAAGTTTCTACGGCATGTCACACGTACAAAAATGCTCCTACACCTCGTTTCTTTGGAGCATGAGGACCCTATTTTGGAGTATAAAAGGGTTAGAAATGAGTTGACCAAGTTTGATATAAGTCTACAGGAGAAGGAAGAATGGATTATTTTAACTAAAAAAGACCTTGTAGAACAAGCTGTAATCGAGACAGTGTTAAAGGGTATTGACACAACCGAAAAACGTGTGTTTGTGATTGCTGAAAATGACCCAGAAAGCATCAAAATTCTGAGGGATTCACTCATGAAACATCTTGAACAAGGAAGCTAATTGTAATATAAATCTCGGTGCTCGAGATAAGAAGGAAATAGCATCACCGCAGGCTGCAGGCAAGACAGAAATTCAACTCCGCTCAACTGGTGTTTGATTTACTTATCAGAAATCAGTACTAATCACTCTGAGACCAGCACCAATTTCACTGAAGTAATCATGAATCACTCTGCGACCAGTGTGGTTTCTTTGCAGCCAGAATGAATCACTCTGAGATGTACATGATTTCTTTGCGACCAACATGAAATTAAGAATGTGGTAAAATATCCGAACTATGAATTCATATAAAACAACAGTTGGCATTGAGGTTCATGCTGAACTAAAGACAAAAAGTAAAATGTTTTGTGGCTGCAAGAATGATCCACATGCATCACAACCAAATGTAAATGTGTGCCCAGTTTGTATGGCACACCCAGGTACGTTACCTGTTGTGAATAAAGAAGCAGTCCATTTTCTTATGCAAGTAGGAACTGCAATCGGAGGGGAGTTGGCAGAATATAGTGAGTTTGATAGAAAGAATTATTTTTATCCTGATATCCCAAAAGCATATCAGATTAGTCAGTATAAGTTTCCATTTGTGACTGGAGGTGAATTGGCGGGAGTTGCTATTACAAGAATCCATCTTGAAGAAGACACCGCACGAAGTCAACATGAAGACGATACAAGTCTTGTCGATTTCAATCGTGCAGGAGTTCCTCTGATGGAATTGGTAACTGAACCAGTCATTCATGACCCAGAATCAGCAGGTGCATTTACACGCGAGTTGCAGTTACTGCTTCGGACATTAAAAGTCTCTGATGCAAATATGGAACGAGGTGAGATGCGTGTTGAAGCAAATATCTCTGTAAGCAAAACCAATGAACTGGGTACAAAAGTTGAGGTTAAAAATCTCAATTCCTTTAAAGCGATGGAGGCAGCTATAGCGCACGAAGTACAAAGACACATTGAGGTACTTGAAGCGGGAGGAGAACTCGTACAGGAAACACGTGGGTGGGATGAGAATAGAAGTAAGACATTTTCACAACGTATGAAGGAGTCTGCAGATGATTATCGATATTTCCCAGATCCTGATATTCCGAAGTTCAAAAGGTCCGAGATTCCAGAATTCAGTAATACTCGTTTGTCCGAGATAATCCCTGAAACTCCCACCGATAAGCGTATTAGGTACCAAGAACTCGGACTGGCTGAAGATCAAATTCAAATAATTATTTCTGAAATTGACCGTGATATTTTCTTCAGTTCGGCAGTTAAGGCTCTAAAAGATACAAAAGATATTGGCAACTTGGCGAATTATTTTGTATCAGACTTACTAGGATTATGTGAGGCAAATGAGCTGCAGCTTGAAAATGCATCTGCAGTACACTTTAGTGAATTAGTTTCTATGATAGGTACTGGGGAGCTTACGTCACGTGTAGCCAAAGATCTCCTTAGAGAAGTGGTCTTTGATGGTCAAGAACCACAAAAAATAGCCAAAGAACGCGGTTTGTTACAGCAAAATTCTGAAGATGATCTTATACCAATTGTAGACAAAGTCTTGGCTGAAAATAATGACGTGGTGGCTGAGTATAAAGCAGGGAAGGATGCAGCAATTCAATTTTTGGTAGGACAGTGTATGAAGGCAACCAGAGGTTCTGCAAATCCTGGTGTGCTTGTTTCTGTGATTAAGAAACGTATTGGATAGCAACAACACACATACTTAGTCCACAAAACCAGTCAACTTTTGACTGGTTTTGTGTATCCGGTACGGTATACTTAGTGCAGTATGAACTCTATAAGTATCGAAGGGAAAAAGTACGTAAAGGCAACGTATATTGCCCGAGAACTCGGATACACAGCGGACTATGTCGGGCAGCTTTGTCGAGCTGGAAAAATAGACGCACAGCAGGTAGGAAGGAATTGGTATGTCTCAGAAGATTCAATTAGGTCACATAAGAAAACGCGATACAGAAGTACAAAAGCAGTAAGTCAAAGAGAAATTAAAGAAATAATTCACACCAAGGATGCTGATTCACAGGAGTCGTTTTCTGTTTCCATAACAAAAGGTTCTACTAAGAATGAGGTTGATCAAACACATTATGCAGAACAACAATTCTATTCACGCGCTCCTAAAAAGGTTAACACTGCTTATTTTTCAGATGACAATGAATTGATTCCCAAAGGTGTGGAGGTAAAAAATAAATCAGGGAGCTTATCAGTACAGTTAGCAGATGCTCAAGATATTCCTGTGCAGTCAAGCTCAGTTGAGGCAGCGTTTACTCCGACCGAACGACCAGCGTTGCGCTTTACAGGCTCCGTAGCTGTTTCTGAGGTAGAAGATGAGCCGGAAAAGGAGACTATTAAAGAGGTTTCGGTACAGTTAGAGAGTGAGACTGAAGGTGTAATTGAAGAATTAAAAGAGATAGAAAAGACAGCTACAGCGGTGATAACAAACAATGTAAAAGTCATACACAGACGCAAAGATAAGAAAAAGAAGCATAAGGACCTTCCGTTGGAATATAACGTCGACGGTGTCATTGGAATGAAGAGGGATGACACCGTTGCAAGGAATCCTGTTGATCAAACATTGAAAGTGTCAGTGTCAGGCACCAATCCGTCTGTGGAGAGTGCTGGTTCTCTAATGATTCTCTTAACATCTGCTATATCGCTAGTTTTGGCGGTTTGTATCTTAGGTTTGGAGTCACATGTCTACGTTGAAGCAGGGGGAGTCTATAGATCGTATGTATTTGAAATTGATTCTATACTTGCGACGGTATTACTCGCTTTATAATTGTCCCCACAATTCATATTTTTAGCAATTATTTCAGACGAAATAACTATACAATGTATAGGAATTACGTATGACTAAAAGTTTAGAAGTTAACAGGAAAGAGTATTTACCAAGCGCAGTTTTGTCAAAGCGTTTTGGGTATTCTCCAGACTACATAAGTCGTTTAGCACGCGAAGGGAAGGTCATTGCTACACGTGTAGGACGACAGTGGCTTATCAATGAAGTATCTTTGCAGCATTTTATAGAAGATTTAAATACGGAAAAAACTAATCGTAGTCAAGCACTACGTATGCAGCGGCGTACTGAGTTAACAGCACATACGCAACAAAAAAAGACTCAAAAGAAGAAGGAAAATCACACCTCACACCTGGCACTGGCTCAGGCAAGCATAGTGATGGGCCTTGGACTGATTACAGGCTTGCTCGGATGGACGATGGTGAGTAACGACATTAATTTCTCTGAGATTACCAGTGGAGCAGGGAAGATGTATGCACAGATTATTCAGAGCATTATCCCAAACCCTATGAATGTTACAAACACCGCAGGAACGTCGGCCTCTGCCTCTATAGAGATAGAAACTCCAGATATTCCTAGTTTTGAGAGATATACAGAGGTATCGCCTACTGTGTCCATAGATGAATTTAGAGACAATCCACGAAGTTTTACAGAATTTTCTGATGAAGTAGAAGTTATTTCTGAAAATGAGGACACAAGAGTTATTCGTCCTATTTTTAAAGATGGACAGGGAAATACATCGTATGAAGTCCCGCAACGTCCAATTCCCCCTGAGTAGTTGTGAGCACAAATCAATAAAAAGATATCCACATTCTAAGCTTGACAAGTATGTAGTTATAACCACTTTATGGCTAACCTTAGCCATTTTTTTGTGTATAACTTACAGAAATAAAAACTATTTATCTATATACTGAAGTTACCTTCGTGATAAGAGGATCAGTCCCGTAAGGGAAATGAAGGTACAACGTAGTTTAGAACACCGTGTTAGAGCATACAGCTATTTCAAACAAAAAATTGAAGTTTTTTTCAAAATTTGTATTTGATGTAGTTTTTGCAGTGTTTACTGAAGTGGTACATAGAAAAAATAAACAGTCTCGAACATATCGACTCGTTACCCTTCTGATCCTGTGCAGCTTCATCCTCCCATCTTTCTTATACTCCCCAAACATTGTTTCCGCCGCAATCAACGAACAAATCAACTACCAAGGAAAACTCTTAGACAACCTCGGTTCTCCCGTAACCGATGGAACATACAACGTAGAATT
>JBLIMJ010000027.1:0-10281 GCA_047638595.1 Acidimicrobiales bacterium | reverse complement strand
CATTCATTGTGTCGTTGTTATGGACTGAAGCAGGAACTGTCGCGCGGAATTCGTCACCTGTAGCATTGCCATTTTCGTCCTGCACTCTAAACTGCATCATCATACCTGCATGTAGGTGTTCTGAAATATGACAATGACTCATCCATTGTCCTAAGTTACTCATTTCAACAAGTATTTCCACTACTTCTCCTGGGTAGACAAGTACCGTATCTTTCCAAGCCATGTTTTCATTCACTACTCCGTTTTCAGAAAGCACTACAAACTGTTGTCCATGAAGATGGATTGGATGCTGCATCACATGATCGGCATCAGCGTCATTTGTAAGCCTTATTTTTACCAAGTCTCCTTGTGTGAATGTCCAGTCAGAGATTGGGATCATCATACTTTCGATACCAGTATCTTCGTCCACCATCTTCCATGTGATATTTTCGGTTGTATTTACTTTGTCAGACTGAGTTGGGTCGTCCCATTGCAGACTCTCCTCACGCGTTTTAGGAGCTGACTGTGAACCAGGAACTGTTCCGTCAGCAAGCATAATCGTCCCGTCAGGCATTGCGTGTGCGCCAGGGAGTACTTCCCCAGTACCAAGCATTACGTCACCATTTGCCATGACGTGGATACCAGCGTACGGATCAGCTGCTTCATCTTGCGAATGCCCTTCATGTGCACTGTGGTCTACTTGTCCTTCAATTGCTACTGTCAGCAACAATTTCTTATCAGGATCATTAGCTACATAGGAGCGGAAATCGGCAAAGGCTTCAATGACTTCTGTATTTTCATTGAGCACATTAAACTGCTCAACATGAGACTCCTCAACTTCCATTTCTCCTACAGAAACTGTTGCAAGCACAACTTCTGCGTCTGGTGAAGTATGCGTTAGAGAATACTCTCCAGGTTCTTCAAAGTAAACTTCAACTATCATTCTCTCTGCTGGAGAGATTAGAAAATCATCTTCAAAGGTTTCACGTTCGAAATGACCAATGTCAGCACCAACTATCTTCATCTGGGCTCCAGGTATAGAAAGATTGTACGTTCGCGCGTTAGAAACGTTGGTCACAAAGAAGCGAATTACTTCCCCAGTGTTAGCAGTAAGCGAGTAATCTTCTTCTCCATTTACGAGATATTCATTCCCAAAGCGTCCTAGAAGTGCAAAAGTTGAAATTTCCTTGTAGAAATCAAAGATTCTGTCATTTTCAATAAGAATATCGTCGATAACTAATGGAACTTCCCGATTAACCGATGAATTGTATCCGTTTTCTGGCTCTATCAAATAATTACCATAAAGACCCATTTCTTGACCATAATCATCACGAGTGTGTGGATGGTACCAATAGACGCCAGCATCTTCAAAATTAAGAGTGTAGGCATGAGAGCCTCCTGGCTTTACTACGTTTTGAGTGACCCCCGGGACACCATCAGAGAGATTATTTAGACGTAATCCATGAGAATGAATAGTCTGATCAAGGTCCGTATTGTTCGTAAAGTCGATAGTTACCTCTGATCCTTGTGCTGCTTTTATAAAAGGCCCAGGTACTGAACCGTTGTACGCAAGCATACGTAATGTTCTGTTTCCCACTTCTTTTTGCACATACGCTGCAGTCACTTTATATGTGTCGCCATCAGCTAGTTCTACAGTCTCTGGCTGAGTAGCTGCAGGTAAATCGTTTAGATCAGTAGTGAATAAGGTTGCTGAGTCAGGGATATTTGACGGTGGTCCTGAGATCATTGTTCCGTCATCAAGCATAATAGTGCCATCATCCATTACGTGTCCAGCAAGGACACCCCCTGAAGCATTCATGATAGTGCCATCAGGCATTGCATGGATTCCGTCAGGGTTAGCTGTAGCGCCTGTAGCATGATGTCCGTCACTGTTGCCATGCTCTGCAGCTCCATTATCACCGTGGCCTGAACTACCTATGGACTTCAAATAGAAGTTCTTTGGCATATAGTACGCAAAGATTATAATCAGAAAGATTGAAGTAAGGATCAAAAAATTTCTTTTGATGGCCAGTACTTTTTCTTCGCAGAGGTCGCCTCCTTCAGCCACTGCCTTTTTCTTCTTTCTGTACCACCAGTACATTGGGAAGATCCAGAGGAATACCAAGAATAAACTTCCCCATTCAAGTGGTTGGCCAAATAAGCCAGTTCCAACCTCAAGTCCATGTAGGTGTTCGACATCTGTTCCTAATGTGTCGTTTATAAGTACATTGAAACGATGTTCCTGTGTAAGTGTCTCGAGTCCACTGTGAAGCCCTGAGTTTACCCACCAATCATGGGTAAAGAGTCCCAGTGTAAGAATGAAGCCTGCAACAAATACCATCGCCCATCCCGTTGTTCTCTCTACAGCATCTTTTCGAGCCATAAGCCAGTTAAGGCCGTTGACGCCAAGTATTGCTAAGAAAGCAAGGAGAAGTAGTGGAAGAATACGTCCAATTGCGTGAGTCAAAAATAGTAACCACCCGTAGAGCACGTCACCACTACTGGCAATCTCAATCAAAATAAGCGGTGTAGCGGGGTGTGGACATCCAACTCCTACGTTTCCAAGGAAAAGACCCAACATAAAAGCTTTGATGAGCTCCCCATGCTTCTGGATAGACGCAGGCGCTGCTCCTTTGTATGTTGGCATATGGAAGTTCATCAACCCTATCTCGCTCAATGCAAAGACTAAAGCAAAGGCTCCCGCAACCGTATAGACCCAGTTCTTGATAGAGTCGAGATCGGCTCCTAATGCATCAATAGCAACTCCTCCAAGAAGTGCTGCTGCAACACCATACATGGATAGTGTCACTGCAATACCAAGACCAAATGCAAGTGCCATTGCGATTCCTCGTATCATCCCTTTCCCCATAGAGAGTGGGACAATCACGAAAGCAAGTGGAAGTGTACAAGGCATTACGATCATCGTAAGTCCTGTAGCAAACGAAAATAAAAACCACCCAATACTTCCATCAGGAATAGAGGGCGCGAGAACAAAAAGATATAAAATACCAAAAATAATTGCGGCGAAAGTACCTATAGCTGCAGAAATCAGCCATGATCGTGCTTTTGCGGTTTGTGGAGTTGTGGAAGGAACTGGTGTCTTTGTTTCAATCATATATTTATTCTTCTGAGAGTTCTTTTAACTTTTGCTTAAAGGCAGCCTCATCGACTCCTCCCGTTGCAAATAATTCTCCATTAATAACAATGCCTGGTGATGCAAAAATTTGGTATTTGGATACCATAGCTTGACCATCTTCGTTGAGTAGACTTAATTCCTTAAAGGTTACGTTTGGCCAATTAACCGCTTCCCCATCCCAAAATTCCTTAAATGCTGCACAGTGTGTACATCCGGGGGAAGACAATTCTTCTAATATAATATCTTTCATATGTAAAACCTCCACGCTTACTTATATACGTATATTGTATCAGTTTAAACCGCACTTAAAATAAGTTGTACCCAGGTTCTGAAACACTATACCCATACATATTAAATGTGAAGATGAAAATAGGTCAGTTTAGACACTCCTATAAACAAAACCGCCCCGATAATCTGGGAGTATACCAAAAAGCTCAACTACTTAATCCCTCTTAAATGCATTGGCGCAGATTGCCATATATTCGGCAAATTTATCCTGTTGTTCTTCTGGAGATAATCCTTGCATGTTCTCTACCGCATCCTGATGATCACTATCCCCCTCTCCACTTCAGACCTGATATACTAAAATTATGCAGATTATTCTCCTTGAATCAGTTGAAGAACTTCTCTCTTCTCTTACTGAAAAAGAAGTAGCAAAGGTAATCAGAACCATTGAGTTATTGGAAGAATTTGGAAACAACTTAGGCATGCCACATAGTCGACACATGACAGACGGACTATTAGAGCTTCGAATTCGTGGTACTAGGGAAATCCGGATATTTTACTGCTTTCATAATAATAAAGCAGTGCTACTACACGCGTGTATAAAGAAAACACAAAAGACCTTAGATAAGGAATTAACAAAAGCACGAACGGCGAAAGGAGGCTTGCAGTAATATACCTTATAAGTTATATTACATACATGACAACCACATTTAAACAATTTAAAACCAAGGCACTCAAAGACCCTGCGGTGAAAGCTGAGTATGATGCTTTGAGTCCAGAGTACGAGGTGGTTAAAACTATAATAAGCCACCGTCTTAAGCGAGGCTGGTCACAAACCGAACTTGCAGAGGCTGTTGGCAGTCGCCAGCCAGTCATTTCAAGACTCGAACGAGGAGGAAGTAACCCTTCCCTTCAAACCCTTCAGCGAATTGCCAAAGCACTCGATCTCTCTCTTCAGGTATCGATGAAGTAATTACTGCTGCTATGACAAGAAAACCCGAAGATACCAAATCAGAAGCTCAATCCTGGCGTGACAGACTGAATGCAAAACTCACGGCACAACAAGACGGACGTGTCGGAATACCAAGAAATAGCACTTCATCAAATACAGGAAGCCGTTCTAGAAACACCACACCCAGCAGCACAGCTCGAAAAGCAAAGAAGGGGCATCGTCCTGGGTAGGAAATAAAAATAAATAACACAATTAATTACGTAATTAATTGTGTTATTTATTTCTGATGTACTTAATCCCTCCTAAATGCATTAGCGCATATTGCCATATATTCGGCAAATTTATCCTGTTGTTCTTCTGGAGATAATCCTTGCATGTTCTCTACCGCATCCTGATGATCACTATCCCCTTTCTCCACCTCTTCCATAACGTGCTCTTGGCAATTCTTCACAACTGCATCAGGCGTATCACCCCTGAATTCAACCTCACACGACTCCGGCCCACCTAGGTCACTGCAAGTTATTTTTTTCATAGTAAAAGTATACCAAACCAGGGTCATCCATTTCTCCCGTCATACTATTCCTCAATAAAGTGGAGAACGACTATAAGGATAGCTACAATTATTAACAGGAGCTCCCAAGGTGCTTTTTTCTTCTTTTCGTATTGCTTTTTAGTTTTTTCGAAAGAAGGCTGAGTCATTTCATCTATTTCTTCACTACTTACATCCTTCTCGTTCCCTTCTCTTGTTCCTTTTCCAGTATCCATAAATTCTTTCATATATAAAGTATATCAAACCTACCCTCTCTTTCTTTCAAGTGACACGAGTGATGTGGAAATTTATTTACATATCCCAGTGAGCGCAGAAAGTAATTAATGGGGATACATTCTCCTCATTCACATTAATTTATGAGTAATCACCAACGATCTTAGGTGTTCATGAAATTCAAGTACTGATGTGTCTCCCTGACGTGTATCAGCAATAAACATGTATCCTTCTTCCTTTGTGAGTTCTAAGCCTAATGCGATCACTCCCCTATTAAAAGTTTGAGAAACAGGCCTCCCTTTTTTCTCACCCCCCTAAAAAATACTAAAAATCCCCAACAGGGATGTTGGGGATTTATTAGATCAGATTCTTCGCTACTTCTTTGTTGCTTTTTTAACTACTTTTTTCTTTACAGCTGGTTTTGCAACCTTCTTAACTACCTTCTTTACTGGCGCCTTTTTTGTCACAACTTTTTTAGGCGCTGGTTTAGCAGGAACTCTTACTGCAGGTATTTTAGGAGTTTTTTTTGCGGATACTTTACGTGGTACTTTTTTAGGTTCTGACTTTACCACCGGCACCTTTTTCGCTTTCCGTTGTTTTTTCGGTGTATCTTCTGATACAACCAATGCTACTTTTGTTGATGGCATTGGTGGATTGATAATTTCGAGAATACGATTTAACTTTTCTTCAAGGTTCGACAACTGTCGTTGCATGTTCGAAAGCGCCTGGTCATTTTGACCTCGTGAAGCGTCATGTCGTGGCGAACGTTGTTCTCGTGGCGGCTTTGTATGTTCAGCCCGGTTACTACTTCCACCTCTTTTTTCTTCAGACAGTCGCTTTGTAAAACAGTCACTACAATACACTGGCTTATCACCTGAAGGTTTAAATGGCACTTCGCATGACTTATGACACTCAGAACACGTTGCCTTAAATTTTTCAGAACTCACTGCTGAACGGTCATTTCGGTCGTGTCGGTCGTGTCGGTCATCTCCACCACCAAATTTATTTCCACCTCCGGAACGTTTATCACCTCCTCCTCCAAACTTGGGTTTGTTACCAAATTTGTTTCCTCCCTTCTTAAATCCTCCACTTCCTTTAAAATTATTCATTGGCAGGAGTATGGCACAAATACACGCCCACTGCGAGCTATTTTCAACTCAAGGCGATCCAGGTGTTTCGAGTACACTCACCCAGCAGTGGGTTAAAAACATCCTCTACTCTCAGCAGGTACACAATGTTTAGAATAGTGCTATGTATGATTTGTGATCAAAGTCCTTTGCTATCAACGTATTTGAAGGCAAGTTCGAGGCCATGACTCATCCTTGTTTCTGTCCTCTGAAATATGTTGCGATATAAACCTCGGTCCGTCTCATATGCCGCTGGCCGTCTGGGATAATATTGGCACTCCTGCGTGGGTTGACATGACGGCATATCCTACCCTCACAACGGCAAATATCCTTGATTTTACTGGCTCATTTCACCTTTCCAGATATCTATGGTGTTTCACTTTTACTACTTTTAATGCAATTAAGTCACGATGTTAGCATTTTAATGCGTTATTCTTGAACTTCTATATAAGGGAGAGGGATCGAATTGCCCTCCCACCCTTTTGCACAGAGCTGTACATACAAGTTGATGTAAAAATACCTATGTATATTTTCTATTTTAGTATATTGGGCGACGTAATAATAAAGTAAGTTCGGTCTATATCTAGATATGAAGATAAGAATAACGTAACATTGTATATTGCAACGATTAGTACAAAAAAATGTATAAACTAAAAAGACCCTATGAGAGGGTCTTTTTAGTTTATTCATGTTGTCACTTATTACTCAACAGTGAGGTATCCTACTTGGCCTTTCTCTCTGTGACCCTTTACTGAACAGTAATATTGGAATGTACCGAGTTTATCTGCAACAAAGGTTACTGATGTTTTTTCGCCTTCATCAACACGCGCTGACTTTGCACTTAATTCATCAAGTACCCAATCGTGGAACCCTGCAGCACTAGTGAAGTTGATGGTAACAACGTCTCCTTTCTTTACTTTAATTTCAGTTACATCGTAACTAAAGTTAACTCCTACCACATCAATGACTACCTGATTAGGCACTTCAATTATAGGGTCAGGAGTTTTTGTCTTCTTCCTAAGGTCAAAAGCAGGGGTAAAGATAGTTCCATCGTTAAGCTCAATAGTTCCATCAGAAAGAACCGTAGCACCAGGAATCGGCTTCATATCACCAGTCATAACAGTCCCATCAGCCATTATGTGTGCCCCAACAAGAGTGTCCACAGTTTTAGTATCTTCTGCTTGTTGTATATCCATAACATCACTTATTCCTTCTTGTGAATAGTTGTTGTTATAACTTATATTTTGGTATGCCAGATACCCACCAGTAATTAAGAAAAATACAAGAATTGCTTGTACGTATTTATTTCTCATAAGGGTTAGTTTTATCTAAGGTCAAATTCTGGTTCAACAATATCTCCGTCCTCAAGCATAATTTTGCCGTCAGCAGTAATTACCGCACCATGAACTTCTTCGCCTTCTCCATTCATGACAGTTCCATTAGCCATGATGTGAATACCTTCAATATTTTCATCACTTGCGTCATGTGCATGCTTTTCATCGCCATCTTCATCCATTGAGTCACCGTTCTCGTCTACTTCCCCTGATGGAAATGTAATAACTTCCTCGATTTCATGTGCTGAAAGACCAGTTCGTTGTGCAATGAAATCAACAATTTCTCCTTCTTCTGTGTAGTCAAACTCATCAATAAAGAATGTCTCGATCTCTTTTCCAGTTTCCTGTACGTGCCCATGTGTTCTATTACTATGGATTTCTATCCATACAGCTAGTCCGTCTGTACCATCACCATCTGTATGACTTTCACCATCAGCATGAGATATTCCTGCTTGTTCTTGAAGCAATGCAACAAGTTGTGTAAGGAGTGCGATGAGGGCCTTCATTTGTACGATGCTTGGAGTAGCTTCTTCATGTGCACTTTCGTCATCATGTGCGTCAGTTGTGTGACTAGTTACGTCCTCATCTGGATGTGCCGCAAACGCAGGAGTGAGTGACAGACCAAAAGCTAATATAATTGCAAGCGCGAACGCCACAAAGCGTGTTGTAATACTAAGGTTCATATTTTTATTTCTTGTTACTAAATTAAAGTCCAATTAAAATTGAAATTAGCTAATAAGTGTGTGATAAGAAACAAATACCTTAATGGAGCTTTGGATGCAAAATACCACGGTAAAGATGCAACTTTAGATAATCAAAGATTACAAGGGTGACTTCTTTTCTTCTTCTAAAGAATAAAAAATACTGTAACTCTATCTGTAATAAAAACTGTGTCCAATTGCCATATAGAGCAGTAGCTATTCCGGTACAAAGTAGCAAAATGGATGCCAGAATAATGAAAAGTTTTTTATCTGAAATGTGCATATACTCGCCCACGACGAGGACGTCACCATCACGCTCTTGCTGTTCGCCTGCATGGTTTCCAGGATGGTCGTGTGAAATCTGAACAGAATGTAGACCCAATGAAAATAAAAGAGTTAAGACAATGAACACAGAAAGTACTGAACTAAACAATGCTTTACTAGAAAGTTTCCACTTCATAGCATTATGATACCAGTTCTTGTATATATAACAAAAAATCATCCGTATGGTTAATTTTTTGTCTGACTACTGCTCTCAGCAGGTACACAATATTTAGAATAGGGTAAAAGGTGTCATGAACCTTTTATCTAGTTGCATCTAGAGTATAACAAAACGGCCTATATTTATTTTCATGAGAACTTAAAAATAACCCTAGCGAGATGCTAGGGTTTTTTTTGGTAAATCTTCAACTCTTACAAATATAAATCCGCGCGCTGATAAATTTTTAAGAATTATAGGAACTGCAGCCACTGTTTCTCTATGGATGTCGTGCAATAAAATAATATCACCTGCCACAGCTCTGTTTGCAATAGCGGCAATTCTATTTCGGTTACGATATTTCCAATCTAAAGTATCTATATCCCACATGGTTGGTATAATACCAACATTGTTGATTACTCTTTGACTGTATGAACCATAAGGTGGTCGAAATGAACGAACTATATATCCTCCAGTAACAACAGATACGATATTTGATGTTGAAAGTATCTGTCTTTGTATTGAAGTTGAACTTATTTTCGTTAAGTATGGATGATTCCAAGTATGGTTTCCAATCTGGTGCTTTTCAGCAACCATCCTTCGTATAAGTTCAGGATGTTTCTTTATACGTCTTCCTACTACATAAAATGTAGCTTTAGCTTTGTGTTTTTTGAGGATATTAAGAAGTTGTTCTGTGTAAGGACCTGGACCATCATCGAATGTAAGGGCCACACACTTATCTATCTTGCAATTAACTCGCTTAGATATTTTCCAGGTTTCACTAGCAACGCTGGTACTCATAAGTGCCAAGGCAACAAATAAACTAACAAATATTTTCATCACTCGTTCTCCTCTTCTGACGGCAATGTAAACTAGAATTTAATAGATGTCAAATAAATATTCTACTCTTAAAGGTCATTCCTTCATGAATCATTAGTATTTGTTTCTTTTTCATATTTTTATATACCAAAAGTTCTATATCCCCGACAGGTATAGACAAATTACATTGATAAATATAGCTAACTTAGTTGGCTGGCGGACAGGGATATTCGATCCTTACAGGATCAGTACAGGTTGTCGATATTTCTTGCGAAATATCAGGCAACCTTTTCGATTCCCTACGTACAGTCCCCCGGACTGTACTGTCCTGCCAGCACTAAAGTAAAAACACCCCTGAAGGGGTGTTTTTACTAAGTGCTGGCGGACAGGGAATCGAACCCCGATTTATGGTACCAGAAACCATCGTCCTACCGTTAGACGATCCGCCAAGATCATCGTTTGCTCCATCATTACATTCTTACAAGAAACCGTCGTCCTGCTGTCGAGCAAGTGAGAGTCGTGGGAAAGTTTACTTTCACATGACCGAGCGAGCGCTGACAGAAAGGTTTGCTTACCGTTAGACAATCCATCAAGATTGTTATTATTAACGAGGAGTACATATTGCCACATTCGGGATAAGAATCAAGTTATTTACCAAACTGGTTGGGGGTAATTAGTTGGATATATTGCCACTGACAGATACCTTTAGGTGCATCGGGGTTGTACTGGATATGTACAATGCTTGTATTTGGCATCTTTTTCATGAA
>JBLIMJ010000026.1:0-10323 GCA_047638595.1 Acidimicrobiales bacterium | reverse complement strand
CCCATCTCTAGAGTGGTTTGCACAATGGGGCTACCCGCAGGAACTCATTCATGCAGTGGAAGCTCATGCAGATGGGTTTAATGGTTTTACGACCAAACCAGAGACCTTGCTTGCAAAAGCGCTCATCGCCTGCGATGAGATTTGTGGCATCTACTATGCATATCAAAAACTCAATCCAATTCCCTATGAGGAAATGAAGACAACATCAATTAAGAAACGACTAAGGGAACTGAAATTTGCTCCCGGTATTAATCGTGAGCATATATACAACGGCGTAGAAAATTTTGAGATCACCCTTGATGAACATATTGAAAATCTCACCTCATTTTTTAGCAATCTCTCTAGTGTGAGCAAGTAGTTTTTAGGAGACAATTTAGATGTATACTGGGAATATGAAAGCAGTCATTATTGCAATTGCACTTTTTATAGCGTTACTTGTAGTAAATAATTATCTCTCGTAACAGCAGAGATGCCGTACGTCAGCTCTGCAGCTTCTGTGCTAATATACACACCTTATAATTTTAAATATCTACAATGGATGAATACGCCATATCCTTGCTTCTTATCACTCTATCTGCACTTTTTTCTGGACTGACGCTTGGATATTTTACACTCAATACACAGACATTACGTCGCCAGGCAAAATTCGGCAACGTACAAGCAAAACGAATTCTTCCTATTCGCGAAAAAGGAAACCAACTCCTCACCACACTCCTTCTTGGAAATGTTGCTGTCAACTCAATACTCTCTGTGTACCTCTCCTCGCTAGCGAGCGGTTTTGTTGCTGCATTATCAGCAACAGTACTAATCTTTCTATTTGGAGAAATTATTCCTCAGGCAGTATTATCACGCCATGCTATGAAATTTGGTTCGATAGCAGCACCGGGCATGAAGGTGCTCATGTTTCTTCTTGCTCCTATTACATTCCCTATCGCATGGATGCTCGATAAATTCCTTGGAACTGAAATACCCTCAATGTACAGTAAAAGCGAAATTATGGAGATTGTGTCCGAACACGAGGATTCTGAACATAGCCCCATTGACGAGGATGAGGAACGCATTATTCATGGAGCACTTCAGTTTTCACATAAAACTGTTAGAGAAGTCATGACTCCCAAGGAAAAGGTGCACATGTTTGAAATACAACAACGCTTAACTGATAATTTTTTTAAAGAAGTGACTGAGCTTGGCTTTTCCCGATACCCTATCTATAGTGGCAGTAGAGAAAATATTGTCGGTATTCTCTTTACAAAAGAACTGCTCACAGAGGAGGACGGCATTGCCATCAAAGACACTAATGAAGCGCTAGAAGATACATTTCTCATAGTACAGCCTAAAGAAATGCTCGACACAGTGCTCGCGCGTATGCTCAAGAAAAAACTCCACATGGGTATTGTTATCAATCGTAAAGACATGTTCCTAGGTGTTATTACCCTTGAAGACATCATTGAGGAGATTATTCAACAAGAGATTACTGACGAAGATGACAGTGATGATATTACATAACCACTAAAAAAACCGACACTTCTGTGTCGGTTTTTTTAGTGGTTGTTACTTCTTACTACGCATTTTCTCAAATTCTTTTTGAGCATCCTTTGTTGCCTTCAGTAGAGTCTCATACCGAAACGCGTAAATAGCGAGAAATGCAACACCCATAGCTGCAAGTACCATACGCATATCTTCCGAGTACTGATTAAAGTTAAATAGCAATTCAAGTACTACCGTAATAATACCAATCTCCACCATAAACTTAATGTCGATGTGATGATACTTCATGTACTCAACAAGTATGCGGTATGCCTTCATGAGAATGAGAAGTACCGCTATGTTGTGTAAAAAATCTCCGTTTAAATTATTAAAAATACTCTGTCGCTCTGCTGGAGAAAGAAATACAGTATCAAACATCAGAAGTGACAAGTCATACATTCCTGAGATGAACGCAATTAACATGTAAACAACGAGGGCAAGAGCTGTAATGAATGCAACAAAAGAGATGCATCCATTCAAAAAAGGTACTGATCTATTCATATGCATATCATCATACCATTATAAGAATTTATCAACCGCCACTTTTCCACGGAAATCGAAGATGGGACACTTTATATCTATTTACTTTCGTATAAATTTATTGCATAATGGCAGAACCGTAATCGAGCAGAACAATGAGGCTAAACAATGCGGATGATAGCAATCTTACTTCTCTTACTCTTCCCTTCACAGACCTTAGCTGATGATATTCGTTTCATCTACGACGGCATTAGTCCTGATGAGTCAGGTATATATGTTGTCACCAGACAACAGTATCAATCTGGTGAGTGTCATATCACTGCATATAAGATGCATGCGGAAGAAGTACGACTTGGGGCATTGGAAGAATACCTCGATAACTCCATGTGGATTTTGGGGCCGAAGACACTCTTTCCTGTACCTATTGAAGCATTTGAAGCACTCACTGAGTGTTTCAACTATGAAGATCAGGAGGCGGCTAAATCAGCTGCCTCCTTTTTTATGCTACCCTACAGCAATGCAAAAGTATGTCGTATTAGAAAAAAAGGTGGGACAAACACCGCTACAATGTTCAGACGTTTATAAAGAAGCACATCCAGAACTTAAAGGTGTCTCAATGACGTATGCCGGACGCCTTGACCCTATGGCTTCTGGGAAACTTCTTATACTCCTGGGTGAAGAATGTAAGAACCAGACTGCATATCATGGACTCGATAAAGAATATGAATTTGAGGTACTTTTTGGTGTACGCTCCGATACTGCGGATGTGCTCGGACGACTTACATCGTGTGACAGCACGACAATCAGCACTGCTGACTGTCGTGCTGTCACAAAAAAACTCATTGGTGAAATCGAACTGCCTTATCCTCACTTTTCATCCAAAACCGTCCAAGGCAAACCGTTACACACCTGGACACTAGAAGGACGAATTAATGAAATAGAAATTCCCACAAAGCTATCTATCATCCATTCGCTGAAGTGCACTGACCTACTTACACAAACGCGAAAAGAAGCACATCAATACGCAACGGCAAAAATTGAAACAATCCCAAAAGTAACCGAACTACGTAAAGCAATCGGCAATGATTTCCGTCGTGTAGACGTACGCAAAGACTGGAAACTATTCAAGGAAACAGGCGCACTAGAAGATATTTTTTATATTGCAAAATTTACATGTATTGCATCTTCTGGTACTTACATGAGAACCCTCGGTGAAGTCATCGCAAAAGAAGTAGGAACTTGTGGCCTAGCATACTCAATCCATCGCACCAAGATAGGGACGTACAAAAAAATTCCGTTACTGGGAGGGTTTTGGATAAAGGAGTTTTAAATCTTCAAGATCGTCAAACAAACGCCTCTTACTGTTCAGAAAGCTCTGCGTGCTTCTTCAGGTATTCATCTACGGTAGTTACATACTCCGCATGACTCCAAGTCAGCGGTGCGGTCGAAAGATGTTCGCCGGTTTGTGGGTGCATTTGTTCTGCGAGTACTCCACTTTTTGTTGCGTGCGCACATGTCCACTCTAATATTTGATACGCCTGCTCCAAGCCTTTAAGTGTATCTGAGGACATAATGTAATACTGTGCCATCCATAATGTAGTAATGACCCAAGGATTAGGTGTCCCTGTTTCTTGTAGCGTGTAATACGTGTCACCTTCGTATCGTATATATCCTGTAGCATTCGAATGTACTCGCAGGGTTTCTTCAACCGTCTGTAATGCTTTTCGTACACGCGGATCATGCGGCTCCACAACACCGAAATAGACGGGGCCAAAGAAGCTACTTATATCGACAGTAGTGTCTCTCACATCGTCTTTGTCGTCATATGCACGTATCTGCTTAATAAACATATTAATATCTTCGTCATATAAATGCTCTAAGATCGCACCTTGTATTCGCTGAGCAACTGCACTATACGTTCGGGCTGACTCCTCTTTTCCTAGAATACTTGCAAATTTTGCAGCGCTGGTAAGAGCTGCATATACTGAGGAAGCAGTATATGTCGAAATACCAAACTTTTCTTCCCAGAGATCAAATGAGTTGTTGGGCAATCCTAGTCGCGCCTCCATAAACTCGGTCATAAAATCTGCAGCCTTTTCAATAAACGGATTGTAGAGTGACTCAATGTACTCGAGATCTTTTGCTATCTCGTAGTGTTTCCAAAGCATGTGAAGTACCAATGCTGTTTCGTCTTCCTGAATAGGAAATTCTGGAACTCCTTCAATAATCCATGGATGCCAAGAGCTTCCTAAACAGCCATCAGAACGATACTTATGCATAAAATATCCTCCTCTCTCTAATTTGTCAGTTATAAAAGTAAAGAAACGCTGGGCAACATCACTATGTCCAGATCGATCTAACGAATTAGCAATTAGGGCTGCGTCCCGTGGCCATACGTAGCTGTACGTATCTCGCCCATGATGTAGCATGTCGGTATCGCTTGAGGCAATAATACCTCCACGGTTATCAGTATGGACACGAATAGTCGTTAGCGAACGTTTATACAACGTCTGTAGCTTTGGAGAAAGTAGGGAAAGATCTCTCTCATCAGCATCCACCCAAGCTTTCCAGTAATTTTCAGTAGAGCGTAATAGTCGCTCCGGAGTCTCCTTTAATACATGTGCATTGAGATCATGTGCCTCAGCGATGGTTTCTCCGCAAGTAATCCAATAATCAAACTGTGCGTGTTTTTTTGGATCGAGCTTCACCTCCATTCCAATGATAGAATCAACAGAGCCATGCTCGATAGGATTTTTCTCAAGGATTCCATCCTCTGCATCAAAATAAGTTCCTTCCTTTCCTTCTATTCCAAATAGTCCAATGTTGTACTCGGTAAATTGCTTTCCCTCATGCATCGCATTAATCAAAAAGGTATGTTTTCCTTTGTAGTGAATAATTGCTTTTACACGAGGGTCATACAGACCAGTGTCTCCACGGCGTGATTCCGATATTCGAAACTGTTGGGAAAGAAATATCTTTACAGTCCTTGATTCATTTTTTTCGTTCCCTACAGTAAACGAGCGTATGAAAATATTCTCTTCATTGTGTACGACATCCACACTAGAGAGTGTGATTCCAAGAGTTTCATTGACTGCGTGCATACTTCCAACCACTGTTTCTGCATCGCATCCAACAGTAATATTCCACTGAGGATCATCGAGCCATGAAATAGTATCGTCAACATACACACCAATGCGATGTACAAAGTTACCGCTAGCGCCACTGACATGGTTGCTGAAGCCGACAAACGGATAATACAAGTCACGAACTTGCCCTCGGTAATCCAAACCGACAAGCATATTTCCGTTTCCTAATGTAGCAGCGCGTGACATAAATAATTAGAGATTGTATGAACGCAGACATCGCACAATGACCGTACGTGACGTGGACGGCTTTTTGGATTTTCGCAGTGCTTCCGCGCACGCAACATCTTCCAATACATGTTCAACCCAATCCGCAAAATCATTTTTTGCTTTGGATACATGGTGCAAAAACACTTCATCACCCATAGATCCGAAAGCAATCTGTAATTGATTGAGATCTTCCAGTACTTGACCATCAGAAGTCCAAAAACAATGTTTCCCTGGTGCACACACTAAAGCACGCACCTGCTTTTTAGCAGTTGTTTTTTTAGGTGCTTTGGTAGCTGTTTTTTTAGTAGTCTTTTTTACTACTTTTTTTGCTATCTTTTTAGGTGCTTTTGTTGTCACCTTTTTGGTTGTTTTTTTTGTTGCCATAAGAACTGTGTATAAAATGAATAAAGAACAAAATCCGTTTGAAAAATTGATGAACCCATTGTAAGACCCGTTCCCAAAGTGAGCGTGGATCAGTAACTAATTCCTCCTTCTCCTTCTCTAGCTGTTTTTTCTCTACAGCGTGTCGTATACGTAATTGTAGATCACTTAAGGCATTCATGAAAGCGACATATGCGTCATATGGGGATTCATACGGAGAAAAGTATGCATGCACATCACCATCTTCAGACCATTTAGTACACATATAGTAAAAGTGATCGGAGGTCTGTAACTTACGCCATGTTTCGATAAGCTCAGGATCTGCTGTATCCATCACATCTTTTTCCAATGCATAAATAGCGGCAATTGCATCTTTTTGTATATCATTACCAGTCCATGCAGTAAGATCTCGATCTGTGTCTGCCCAGGTAAGAATCCCCGGTACATCGATCTCCCCTATTGAATCATAGCTCTGGATTGTTTCGGTGGGTGTTTTAAATGAAGTATCTGGATGTCGCATGAGCATCTCAGGTAGTGACCGTATAAAATTGAAAATACCGGTATCTTCCCACTGGTGTTCACCAAAGGTTTCATAATCCATAAAAAGATTGATGGTATTACCATCCCCATGATGTGCATGAATCCAATCAGCATACGTTTCTGCGCTCAGTGGATAACTCGCCCACCCCTGATTACCAAAACGAAACGCAACATCGTCTGAGAGTTTGTAATTTTTAAGCAACACCTTAATGCGATCACAGCCAACTGGCTGGTACACGTGATTCGGGCTGCGCCAGCCCAAAATAGGATCCCATCCTTCCGCCATGATACCGAGATACCCATGATCTTCACACCATTTAGCTAAATCATTACGATATGACAATTCAGTATTTCTAAATACACGTGGAGTTTGCCCAAACAGTTCATGTACACGCTTAGCGTGTTGTGCAACCTGTCGCTCAAACTCAGGAACAGAATAAAAGAATGCTAGTGAGTGGTGGTACGTATCTGCCAATATCTCTACACGCCCTGTAGCAACCAGCTTTTGGAAGCTTTCTAGCACATCAGGCGCATACGCTTCAAACTGATCAAGTACAGTTCCAGAAAAAGAAAGTGCAAATCGAAATTCAGGATGTTTCTCTAGTAAGTCCAATAACACAGCATTCATCGGTCGATACGACTTATTAGCAACTTTTTCGAGAATTCTTCTATTATTTAAATCTGTTTCTGAAGCATCGTTGAAATACTGATTATCATTACCAATATCAAACACACGATAGCGCTTAATACGGTACGGTTGATGAACATGGAAATAGGGACAGACGGTAAGCATATTATGTTATCCATTCTAACAGATACTTGTACATATCGACGACTTTCTTTGCAACCTTATGCCAAGAAAGTTTTGAAACTTCACGTTTCCCTTCTTTAACCAGCTGGCCATGCATAACAGGATACCGCAATGCGGCAAGGATTTTATTTGCCATATCATCAGTATCCCAAAAATCTACCTTCAACACGTGGGTGATAATTTCAGCAACACCTGACTGCTTAGAAATGAGTGAGGGAGTTCCGTGTTGAATCGCTTCAAGTGGTACTAGTCCAAATGGTTCAGATACTGAGGGCATAACTACCAAATCAACACTTTGATACATTTGGTCACGTTCTTCATACCACAGTGCGCCAGCAAACAGTATGTTTTGAGAAAGTCCCAATGCACCAACTTGCTGCATAATTTGTCCAGTCATATCTCCTTTTCCTGAAATCACAAAAACAATGTTTGGATCGTATTCAATAACCTTCTGCGCAGCTTTAATAAAGTAATCAACACCTTTCTGAATAGTGATACGACCATGGTAGAGCACAATTTTTTTTCCTTGAGCGCGCAGTTCTTGTAGGGTTGGTTCATGCTGTTTTGGCTCGTGCACATCCACTCCATTATGAATGACATGCACTTTTTTGGGGTCAACTCCATGTTTATCTACAATCATTCTCTTAGTGAACTCACTTACTGCAACAATACGATCTGCTGCAGCAAACGCCTCTTTTTCAATCTTAAACACAGAAGGATCGACATTATCACCTGCCGCTTGGTCAAATGAGGTTGCGTGTACATGTAAAATAAGAGGTTTTCCTGATGCTATCTTCGCAGCAACTCCCGCAAGGTACGCAGTCCAATCATGTGCATGGATAAGGTCGAATGTTTCTTCTTCTGCAATCTTTGACGCTGCATGAGCATATGCATGCACCTCATCTAGCAACGTGCTTTGATATAGTTTCCGTATTCCGTATTCATCATATATATCAACAAGTGACTGTGGGCCTAAGTACGGAGCAATTGAAGAAGCAACCTCACGTGTACGCACCATGTGTTCAATGTCAGCAAAAATAAACCGCGAAAATCCATCGACTTCTTGTGTTTTGGGAAGTACAAAAATAACCTCAACACCTTCCTTGGCGAGTTCACGAGTTAGGCCTTGACATGCAACACCAAGACCGCCAGTTGTATGCGGTGGGAAATCCCACCCAAAGGTAAGAACTTTCATGTATCGAATCAACCAATATATTACAGTCTCCAAAAGAACTAGTTGACATCTATATGGTATCACGTCTTTGCTAAGAGTTAATTTACTACTGTGAGTAGTTGACTCAGACACCTCTCTCTGGTAAGATTTCGCCACTATGTCACAAGATAGACTCATTAAAATGATTTCCAAAGGCGACGAGAAGGGCGTTGGAAAAGGACACGTGTATTACACAGTTTTTAATAATAAGAATAAAAAAGACCCAAGTGCAAAGCATACTGAACGAAAGTTCAACCCAGTAGCACGAGCGCACACAGATTACACACAAAAGAAATAACCAAAAGAAAAAACTGGACTATGTCCAGTTTTTTCTTTTGGTTATTTATTATTCCATAGAAGGCTCATACGTTCCCTGATCAGCCATACTATTCAAAAGCAATCTTTCAAGAAGTGCTGCTTGTGCTGCAGGGATATTTTCATCTTTTCCTTGCCATGCCTCTTGCACAGGTTGTTCCAATCCTCTTGAAAATGAAAACGCTAATTCCCATGGTAAATCCTTTTCCCGTCCTTCACGTTCAGCTATCGCATCGAGATTTTCCGTTGCTCGTTGCGGAGTCTGACCTCCTGAGAGAAATACAATTCCTGGAACAGTCTCAGGTACAGAGTTTCTAAAAGTTCGTAATGTTGCTTCTGCCACCTCTTTTGCGGTTGACTGTTGTGCAAATTCACTTCCCGCGAGCACCATGCTCGACTTTAGAATAACTCCCTCTAAGTCAACTTTGTACCATTGCAACATATCAAAAAGTTTCTGTAGGACTGCAGTAGTTACTTCCTCAGCACGTTCCATTGAATGTACACCGCTAAACAGTACTTCAGGTTCAACAATCGGGACAATACCTGTCTCCTGACAAAGCTTTGCATATCGTGCAAGTGACATACAATCAAAAAGTATATTCTGTTCTGTTGGTGTGGTTTCAGAAATGGTAAACACTGCGCGCCACTTCGCCGCACGCGCGCCCATGTCGTAATACTCTTGCAATCGATTACCCAGCTCATCGAGTCCTTGGGTAACCACCTCTCCTTCAAATCCAGCGTGCGGTACTGTGCTTTTATCTACCTTAATAATAGGAATAATTCCTTTTGAAATCAGCACATCTGAAAACTGTGTGCCATCGTCATCATGATTCCGGATAGTTCCATCATGCAAAATTACACCAGTAACATATTCTTCAATGCCAGGAGTAGAGAGAAGAAGCTGCCGGTACTTGCGCCGAACTTCAGCTTCAGGAGCGAGCCCTAATGCTTCCAACTGCCTATTCATCGTGCGTGGACTTTGATCAGCCGCAAGAATACCTTTTCGCGGCGACACGAGTGTTTTTGCAATCTCGTGAAGTTTTTCATTATTAGACATGACTATAGTGTACCAGTCTAACAAGTGTAATAATTAGTCAATTGTGGATGAGTAACTCCAGCTCCTGAACAAAAAAATAAATTTAATATCGAATCTTCCAGCCAATGCTAAATAGGTATTTTACTAAAGCAAGAAGAAAAATAACAAGGCCTACAACCACAAACAAACCAATAGTGCTATCTGCTTCAGAATAACCGATCATGCTACTTCTAATGCCATCTACAAAATAGAAAAATGGGTTGAAACGAGTGATTGACGCAGCCAGCTCTGGTAAGAAAGTAATTGAGTAGAAGATGCCTCCTAGGTAGGTAAGCGGGGTAATTACAAAAGTATTCATAACCTGCAGTTGTTCAAAACTTTCAGCCCAGAGCGCAACAAGGATGCCAATTGATGCAAAAATAGTTGAAATAGAAAGTACATACAAAACAAACATGACAGGATTCTGAAGCTGGACCGCTCCAAAGAGAGAACCTACCCCTAAAATAAGAAAAGCAACAATGAGCGCGCGTGCAAGTGACTCAGAAAGGAGTCCTAGAATCATTTCAGTATATGAAAGAGGTGCTATTAAAATCTCTTCAAGTCCTCTTCCCCATCGCAAAAAGTACAATGCACTCGATGCGCTCGAGAATGAAGCGTTAATGATAGC
>JBLIMJ010000025.1:0-10556 GCA_047638595.1 Acidimicrobiales bacterium | reverse complement strand
GTTTCACTTAGAGAGTCGAGTGCTAAAGTGATAAAGGTTGAACTACCCGTAGGCACCGCCTGGTAGTCGTGGGTATGTATCTTCGTATCCCCATCCCATTCTTCTGTTACTAGAGTGAACGAACCCTTTTTATAACCTTTCAGATACAGTTTGATACCCGGGGTATCTGCCGGAACGGATACATACTGTACCTCACCGTATCGGCGGTACGTGGCTCCAGGTAT
The DNA here is from genome assembly GCA_047638595.1 of Acidimicrobiales bacterium. Taxonomy (GTDB): domain Bacteria; phylum Patescibacteriota; class Minisyncoccia; order Phycocordibacterales; family UBA918; genus OLB19. Next base: position 10,332 of record JBLIMJ010000025.1, on the reverse strand, counting down.
TTCACTAGTGGAACTACTGGTTGTACCTTCATCACTTCCTAAATACATATCGAGTGGTGAGTGAAGGAAAAAACTCAAACGCTTGCCGATATTAGGCATTACTGTACTAGTTGATAAATATCTATAATCTGGCTGGGTAGTTGATGACACTGTATTCTTAATAAAATCAATAACCTCGGGAACTTCTAAGATATTTTTATGAACTCTACTTTTACCAGTATTATCAGCAAAATCAAATAAATCCAACCACAGCCTCCCCACATTATCACTTTCCTTCATTGCTAAAGCACTCGGTGTCACCACTGTCTCATCTCCATCGTACGTAAAATTAATATAGTAATCTAATTTTGGTTTATATTCAGCACACTCAAACCAAAGATAACCTCCTTTGACACATTCCTTACCAGTATAGTATGTAATTCCCGTTGGAGTTTCTACACCAGTGCCCGCAATTTGGTAGACCTGGGTACTCGTGCCAGGAACCCAAGTATAAGTGACAACAGCAATGGTATCAGCATAATTGAGAAGAAAACTATCAACGACTTCAGGTTGCGACAGGTCCTCTAACGCTGGTTTAATTCGTCCACTATCTTCACTCAAAAACTCATGTAATTTTTCAGAAGTGGTTATAGTTTCACCAAACTGCTCTCTCCAGCTACTGGTAATTGAACCTTCTTTAAAAAGAATTACTGGTGTTTTAACATCTACCACAGTCCCAGAAAAATAATTTTTATTTGGTAATAAGTGGTGTCCAAATGGTGCGGTGTTGAGTAAACTTCTTGTTACTTCTTGTGAAGCTATAAAACCACCACCAATTTCACTACCTTGAAGCATCCCCACAATGGCATCCGGAGTACCAACTTGCGGTACTGCCACTAAAATCAAGTTATCAATTTTATCTGCCAGCGGGTCATGTATGGTCTGCAATACACTTAAAAATGTCTTGGCTAATAAACCACCATTAGAATGTGCAACTATGGTCACCTTCCCTGTTGCCGAGCTATCTACAAGATTTGTTAAGGTTTTATAAAAGTATCCATCTTGTATAGAATTTGAAACACTATAAGTAATTTTCCCAGTATCTACATCAAGTTTAGATTTTAGTAAATTGTCCAAACGCAGACGCCAGTCGTATGGAACGACGTCATACTCAACTATTTCTCCATCATTTTTCCAATCCTGCAGTTCTTGTAAAAATGTTTTATATAAATTGAATGTATACACCTCATCAATTACTGATGACTCTCCTGGTTTAGTGTAAATATCGTTGATACTTGCACCAGTAAAATTTGTTATTAACCGTAATTGGTCACATTCATTTATAGACACCCAGCGTTCTTGTTCTGATACTTTCGTAGCACAAGCATCACTTTCTTCATACAAACGAGAACCCATTATCCCTGGTAAAAACAACACGCTAGAAGCCCCAGTGGGTACAGGTGCAGGTTCTTGTATTTCAAAGGTGAGAGTATAAATGGCGCCATAAAATATCAATGACTGAGCGTTGGCAGTGGGAAGAAGGGAGGAAAGTAATCTTTGGAAAAAGTTATTTTCCACCAATATCGGCACACTTTCTTTTGTGACGAGAGTGTATACCCCCTGGGTAAGTGGTGCAGGTGTTGGTTCAAAATTATCATAGATGTATGTATTAAAGTCATCTAACAATCTCTGCTGGTCAGAGTCAGTGAAATAACTCCCAGGATCGACACTCGTCATCGCCTGAACATACGGCTCCACGTCAATCCCTGCCGAGAAAAATGTTATAGCCATTGCCCTATAATCTGCCTCCACGAAGTCTGTCGGCGCAGTGTTAACATATCGATAATCATTTCCATCATGCAAGAAGAATATATTCTCATAAAAAGGGGAGAATTCCAGTGAATCTACATAAAAATTGTTGGTGCCACCAGTTGGTACATGAATTATGGACGCATCTGCCACTGCCACCGTGTCTACATATAAAGTATGCGGAGAAACTACGCCGTTAGTTCTACTAAAAGGATTTGTACAATCTAGAATTGGTGTAGCAGTATTTCCAAGAGACAAATCATAGGTGTTAATCGGAGCAATAATAGTCCCGCAAGGTAAGGATGCGGACACCTGTGCCTGCACAGGTATTGACGGAATCAATAATACAACAAAAATAACTGAGTATTTAAAAAAGTTCACAGTCTCTAAAGTTAGAAATGCTTCATCTCTTTCAGTATACCAAGGAAAAATACCCCACCGAGATACTTCATGCATAACCTACACAGAACAAGTTCACCTGCAATTCAAGGCCGGACCTTGTATGTACAAGGTCCGGCCTTGGTTATGACGATTATACACATGATAAAACTGCCCCTCAGCAAATTTCATATATCTAGTTACCACTCTATATAGGGTGGCAGATCCCGATATCCTAGGGCGGACCTAGGAAGTTCCCTGGGTTCGTTCTGGGATGTTTCACTCCCTTATTGCTCCTCATTTTTAGACACACAAAAAGCCGCCCGGAGGCGGCTTTTTGTTTTCAAACTACAACATTTTACTGTTGTAAGGTGAGATATCTAGACTAGCTAGAAACTGTTGCCTTTGCAGTGTCAACATCTTGTGCTTCAACATTTTGTGAAGAAGTAGTAGTTGTTGCATCTGTAAGTGCCCAGTTAACAGACTTCACACGTAGTTTGTATGATCCAGACGCTGCTGGGTCAATTGTAACTGAAAGTGTAAATCGTTCTGTTGAACCATCTGACACCTTGTATGAATTTGTCTTCTCAGCGTTTGAGTCAGCTACGTCGAGTGCAGGAGTTGTTGTACCTGCTGAGTACACATCTCCGTTATCATCTAGGATTTCCCATGTAACACCGTCACCAGTTGTTGCTGTTCGTGAAGAACCAAGTGGTAGGTATAGGTCATCTCCAAATGCTGTAACATCGAATGTTACTACGAATGTAGCTTCATCATCTGTGTTTATAGAGTCAGAGTTTTCTATAAGCGTTACGCTTTCTGAAGAAAGTTCTGCCTTAACACCCACTTCTCGAAGTGTGTGTACGTTACCTGAAGCTGATCCTGTTGGAGTGATGTCATTTTCATCATTTCCGTTTGCATCAACAAAGTCGTCAAGACTTGTAAATGCAACAGTAACAGTATCACCGTCGTTGTAACCATCAGCGTCAGCGAAGTCAAGCTCTACGGTAAGTTCTACAGTAGCCTTTCCTTCAACCGCAAGATTGATGTTTTCGAACTGTACAACACCTCCAGCTGGTACAGATTCTGTACCAAGTACAGTAGTACCATTCTTAAGTGTTGCTTGTTCAATAACAGCTGATTCGTCAGTAGTTCCAGTAGTTGTAACTGTAACTGTAAGATCTTCAACTGTTACATCAACACCTTCATCTTCTTCAATTTCGAACATAAACACTGCAACTTCATCTGTTGAAGCTGTGTCAGAAACCTCGAAAGTCTGAGCATCAGGATCATCGTCTGATTCTCCAACTGCAAGTGCAGCTACTGTCTCAGCGTCAAATGTGAATGTGTCTTCAATTGCAGCTGAACCTGCAGTGTCAGTAAATCCTTGTCCGTCTACGAACCGGATTGAATCTGCAGCCATGTCAATTCCCCATGTCTCACCAAGGTCTGCTGAGTCAAGGTTGTTTTCTGCTGTAAGAGCAAGTTGGAATTCTGGCTTGTCACCGTCTGCGAATACCAAGTCAAGACCTGAGAATCGTAGTCGTTGTTCGTCACCTGAGTTAGTAACAACGTCAAATGTGTATGCATCTTCATCGAAGTCAGATACATCCATTTCAGCAACCATGTCGCCGTCTACCCATAGAGATGCTCCTTCAAAGTAGTCATCTGGGTCACTTGAATGCGCGCCTGCTGCAGTGTTAGCCATGTAGAAGTCTACACGGTTCACTTCAACGTCACCTTCAACTTCAAACTCGAAAGCAATAAGACCTGAAGTCAAACCTTCTTCTAGAGTAGATTCGTCAGCAGCAACTTCGCTAAGGCTAACGAGGTCACCTTCCCCGTTTCCGAGTGTAGCTGTTGAATCATCTGAATCATCAGCGTCATCTGAATCGTCAGCGTCGTCAGCGTCATCTGCGTCGTCAGCATCATCTGCGTCGTCAGCAACAGAAGCAGCTACACAAAGTGCGTTAGCTTGTGCTCGTGTTGAGTTTCCGAAGAATGTTGTTGAGTTAACAAGACCAAGTGGTGAAAGAATTTCAGCTCGGTACATTTCCTGGAACTTAGCAGCTGCAGCTCCTGTAGCAGGACCGTAGTACTCAGTTTCGTTTCCAGCAGATCCTGCACCTGTAGCTGCTACTTGTGTAGCTGCGTCAGCGTTTAGGAACTGTTGTAGTTTCATTACGTCTGAACCTGTATCACCCATGTTAAGTGACCGAGTCCATGTGTAAGGACATACTGAAGCTGATGAACTCATGTCATCACCTTCTGACACTCCAAGCTGTGCTTGTAGTGCTGTGATTGTAGCCATAAGGCTATCAATCTGTGCCTGTAGTTCTTCAGCTGTCTGCGCTTGCGCAGGAGCAACTAGAGAGAACATCATTGCGATTGCAACAAAAGCTACTGCTAGCTTTGAAGCAAATGTATTTGCAACTGTAGTCATAAATTTAATTAATGTGTCGGAAATAACTCCGACAGTTAGTCCCATTAGCGGGAAAATACTTATAATATGAATTAATTCATATTCACAAACATTCATTTATTAGTAGAATGCTTGCTCATATCACTATCCTCCATATACGTATATATGAAGGTTAGCTGTAAAGAAGGTCTGAATATCTATTCGTAGAGCAACCATAACAGGAAAAGGAATTCGGGAAAGACACACTTATACCGCGCAGTCAGGAGGCGCGTTGTTGAACCAGTTACGGTTCGTATATATGTAGTTATATTTACCAAAGAAAATACAACAGCTTGTCAATGAACTAATACCACCGTCTGGCCTGCTTACAAAAAAGCGTGTCAGACGGACACATCACCAGTATATCGTCTTTAAGAACTATCACAGATATTGTTTGTGGATAGCTCCTATAATACGGCGATGATTTGCAAAGAGGATACGTGGTATCGGCTGTAAAGTCAACACTTTATTCCTCTCTGCGACTACTTAATATGACGTCCTATCTCGGCATTTCTTACACTAAAATAGCGACTAGACAACATTTTTATGGGATTGCAAATCAGGTACCTGAAGTATTTTTTTCTCGTCATAGAATCCTCGCATCTATATCAGGTTACCCACTACTAGCAACTCTGGTGCTGTGCAATCATGTCTGTGTGATTAAAAATAAAAGACATTCACTTTATCAGACATTTATATTTATAAAGTACTATAATTCACTTTATCCAAGGGAATATTTTGACCATCGCCTTTCACCATGTCTTTTTATTAGATTGCCTTCAATCATTGCATTTAACTCTCGCTGTACTGTCTTTTCACTACAGTCCGTTACAATCTCTGAAATGTCCTTGATTGTAGCCTCCCCTTTTGCTTCAATGATCGTCTGAATTCGTGTACGTCGATCTGGAGAAGCACTTGCTTGTACATGAGACGATGAAACTTTTTGCGTACTCTTCCTTATGGATGTCGTTCCAGGGGAAGTGGCACCATGCTGTCTTGATGATGCTTGACTGACTTGTGTTGAAAGCATGGCTGACATAGTGACTTCATTGGATATATATGGACTCAGGCTGCGCAAGACTGCATCAATTTCTCCAGTCACTACATACAGCACATCTTCGGTAAGAATACTACCGGCTGTGGCTATACGTAACGTACTATCAAGCGCAATTAACGCCTGAGCAAACTGCTCAAGTACTTCCCTAGAATTGGCTAATTTTACCTCTAAAGTACGCAACGCATTCTCGTGGGCAAAATGGGCCTTTCCTGCAATGTTACTTATATGTGTCTCTGACTTTTTACCCGCGTCAGTGTTATTGAGTATATAAAAGACAACAGAAATTATTTTCTCTGTCTTTTTGAATATATGGCGATAATAATCGTCGTTATTGACCAACTTCCTAAAGTTGGTGTCGTTTATAGCAGTGTCTTTTGTATTCATTAGTATGTCCTTAATAGGTTTCTAATACTTCTCTAAGACAATCTATATGTACTATATACTTTTTTATAGGACTTGCAAGTGTCCAATAGCAATATTCTTAGCCCTCTAATCTATGACCTACACGGTGATAATGGTAGAATATACTCATAACAATTACGATACGAGTATGGCAAAACGAAAAAAAGGAAGAAAAAAGGAAGAAAAAAAACCTTTCTTTGATGATTTATCACCGCATGCTAAACAAGGTATTGGTGCTGTTGGTTTTTTAGTTTTAGGTATATTTTTTGTCCTATCATTATTTGATCTGGCTGGAATGGTGGGTACCTGGGCTTACTATGCATTAGATAAAATGTTTGGGGGAGGTGCATACCTTGCACCATTTGTATGTGGATTTTACATCTATGCGTTACTGAACCCTAAAGATGACGAAAAAGTCAGCACCTCAAAGATATTTGGTATTGCACTTATCTTTCTGGCTTCCCTAGCACTGTTAACACTCTATAAAGAAGGTGCCGGAGGTATCACTGGATGGCTCCTTGAAGCTCCACTGTATTACCTTATGAAAGGCGCGGCCTCTGGTGTAATACTCGGTGCAATACTACTTGTCGGTATATTCCTCACGTTCAATACTGGCTTACGTATGCCCTCATTCTTTAAGAAGAAGGAAGTTGAAGAAATTCCTGAAGACATTGAAAAGCTACACATTCCTGAAGATGTAGAGTCAGATGAAACATCTGATGATACTCCTGACGAAACTACCGCCGAAAAACCTGAAAAAACAGCTAAAAAAATGAAAGATCGTCTTGGGCTCTCTAAAGACGGAGATTTCACTGTGTCTAATTTTGTAGGAACATATGCCCCCCCTCCTCTTTCACTCCTACAAAAGGATAGAGGGAAAGCGAAGGTTGGGGACGTCAAAGCAAACGCAAACATCATTAAACGTAAACTGAAGACTTTTAAGATTGATGTTGAAGTCGAAGAAGTAACTATCGGACCTACGGTCACTCGATATGCACTGAAACCTGCTGAAGGAGTCCGAGTAGCAAAAATTGCTGGGTTACAAAGCGACCTGGAACTGGCACTTTCAGCATCCCCTATTCGTATTGAAGCACCGATTCCAGGAAAAGCGCTTGTGGGTATTGAAGTACCGAACATCTCGAAAGCGACTATCGGACTTGCTTCACTACTTAAGTCACCTGAATACACTGACTCTCCAAAACCACTGCAGGTAGCACTTGGACGAGACATTACCGGAAAAGCACATTTTGCTGACATTGCCAAAATGCCACATGGTCTGATTGCGGGAACTACAGGATCAGGTAAGTCAGTAACTATTCATACTATGGTTACTTCGTTACTTTTCCGAAACTCACCTGAGCAACTTCGATTCATCATGGTAGACCCAAAACGAGTTGAACTTACTCTCTACAATGATATCCCTCACCTTCTCACGCCAGTGATTACCGATGCAAAAAAAGCCATTTTGGCATTGAAGTGGGCTATCAAAGAAATGGAACGACGTTACGATGTACTCCAAGCTGAAAAAGTGCGGGATATTGGTTCGTATCATTCAAACATTTATAATCCGGCTAAAGAGAAATTCGAGAAAGATGGTGAGCCTGCAGAGGATGAAGATACGCTTCCTGAACCACTTCCCTACATCGTCATTGTTATGGATGAATTGGCTGACTTGATGCAGGCATACCCTCGTGAACTTGAAGCCGCGATTGTACGTCTGGCTCAAATGAGTCGCGCAGTCGGGATTCACCTCATTTTGGCAACACAACGACCGTCGGTAAACGTCATCACAGGTACCATCAAGGCAAACATCCCGACTCGACTGGCATTGCAGGTAGCTTCTCAAATTGACTCACGAACTATTCTTGATCAAGTTGGTGCCGAAAAACTCCTTGGTCAAGGAGATACCCTCTTCCTTTCCGGAGAGCTCTCAAAGCCAATTCGTATACAATCCGCATATATCTCTGAAGAGGAACTCAAAGATGTTGTAGATTACCTTAAGAATCAATCAAGCGCTCAAGAACTTGACTCAATTGACCTTGATGGAAAAGAAGATGGTAATAACTCAGACGCATTCTTTGGTGCGGTGGTTGATGATGAAGACAGTGACGACCTGTACGAAGATGCAAAACAATCAGTCATTGATGCAGGAAAAGCATCCACCTCATACCTACAACGCAAATTACGTGTTGGGTATTCACGAGCTGCACGCTTAATGGATATGCTTGAAGAACGTGGAGTGATTGGTCAGCAAGATGGTTCAAAACCTCGTGAAATTCTGTCAGGTGAAGGAATGGGTGCTGACGACCCCGAAAAAGAGGAAGATGTTTATTAACCAACGAGTCTATGTCCCCTCTTGCCTACAATAAAATAACCCTCCGTGGAATTCTGTATTATGGAGGATTACTCATAGTGGTGTGCGTGTTAGTTGGTTATGCTCTCTTTCAAGCACGCTTTCTTATCGCAGGACCACAAATTACACTCTTGAATCCTCCAGGAACAATACAGACACAGCGAATGATTCATATTGAAGGCATCGTCAAAAATATTGTCAATATGACCCTCAACGGCCGACAGATTTACACTGACGAAAATGGATATTTCAAGGAGGCACTGGTCCTCGAGAACGGCTATACTATAGCAACATTACAAGCACACGATCGATATGGGCGTTCACGTTCCTATACACAGGAATTTGTGTATAGGAATCCAGTAAATGAATAGATCTTTCCACATACTAGATGGTATACGTTCGTTCACCTACATGGTAGAATTTACTCATTAACTTAAATACATATGGCAACTAAAAAAGAAACAACAAAGAAGACCCCCGAGAAAAAAGCTCCTGTACCGGTAAAAAAGGAGGTGACCATAGCAGAGAAGAAGGAATCATCTAAAAATGACATCACTGAAACACTGCGAAGTCTTAAGACAAAATTTGGTGACGAAGTAATCATGACTCTTGATGAAACTAAGCATGTAGATATTGAGTCAATTTCAACAGGTTCAATCGGGCTTGACGATGCCCTTGGTATCGGAGGTCTCCCCCGAGGACGTATCATCGAGATTTACGGACCGGAATCCTCTGGTAAGACAACACTTGCTCTTCATGCTATTGCTGAAGCTCAAAAAGAAGGCGGAATTTGTGCATTTATTGATGCTGAGCATGCGATGGACCCAGTCTACGCAGGAAACATCGGTGTAAAGCTTGATGAACTTCTTATTTCCCAGCCAGACAATGGAGAACAGGCCCTGGAAATCGTTGAATCTTTAGTACGAAGTGGAAAAATTGACGTTATCGTCATCGACTCAGTTGCAGCGCTGACACCACGTGATGAAATTGAAGGAGAAATGGGAGCACACCATGTTGGAAAACAAGCTCGCCTTATGAGTCAAGCACTGCGAAAACTCACTGCTATTGTTGCCAAAAGTAAAACTTCCGTTATTTTCATCAACCAGATTCGTATGCAGATTGGAGTTATGTTTGGCAACCCTGAAACAACCCCAGGTGGAAAGGCATTGAAGTTCTATACTTCTGTACGGCTCGATATTCGACGTATTGCACAAATCAAAAAGGGTGACGAGGTTGTTGGAGGTCGTCACCGTGTAAAGGTGGTAAAAAACAAAGTTGCCGCTCCTTTCCGCACAACTGAATTTGACCTCATTTATGGAGAAGGGATCAGTAGCGAAGGCGAACTACTTGCTCTTGGTGAGAAATACAACATGGTTGCTAAAGCAGGATCTTCATACAGTTACACTCCCCCTGGAGGTGACGAATCTACAATTATTAAGCTCGGCCGCGGTTATGATGCTGCGCGAAAGACACTTAAGGCTGACAAGAAGTTGACTAACGAGCTGTTGAAGAACATTCGAAAGTCTATGAAGGAAGAAGCTAAATAAGCAGTACCAATATACAAAAGACCGGTGTCTATGACACCGGTCTTTTGTATAACATGTTCGTTTATGTAGTATGAATCATGCGAAATCGGAATAATCCAATCCTGCGTTGTAACGACATCATTGCAACGATAATAAGTGCAAGTGTTACCAGTGTCGCCATATCGGTATGAATAATTGCGCGCAATACATAAGCGCCCAGCTCCCCTACTTGGACATTGACGAGATTTCGATACACTGCAGCAACATGCACCAATCGTGCAAGGATAACCACAGCAAGCACGAGCACCACTGCGTGCGTCACAACTGGCTTAGTTATCATCCGTACAGCGTATGAATAATACACACG
>JBLIMJ010000024.1:0-11931 GCA_047638595.1 Acidimicrobiales bacterium | reverse complement strand
TCGGGATCAAAATTCAATATATGGTCTTCGACCATTATTTCATTTTACATTTCATCTACATCATCAAAGCTGTCGTATTCAGTATCATCTGCATCTTCTTCACCTTCTGGTTCTTCATCTTCATCTTCAGTTTTTTCAGCTTTTTTCACCTCCGCTTCTTCATCCATGTGACCGAACCCTTCGTCGTCGGTAGTACTGGTATCATCTTCAGATATTTCGTCGAGTACTGCGTCGTCAACACTCGCGTCTGAGTCATCTACCTCTTCAACTTCGCCTTCATTTATTTCGCTGTCATGTAATGTGGTGGTAAAAAAGATCATACGTGTGATTACTATAAATGCTAAATACTAATTTACTAATTTTTATCAAAGTTTCCTTTCTTTTGCAACCCCTCTTTTTGAAGCTTTTGGAAAGAAGATTCTATCAGTTTATCGGTAGTGTGCAAGTGTAGTAATCCCGACGGCAATTGCATCGTATTCATCATCAAGTGCTTTTTCTGGAACATTGAGCACAAGACGTTTGACCATATCGACCACAGCGTTCTTATCGCTCTTTCCGTATCCAGTGACGGCAATTTTAATTTCTTGTGGACCGTACTCATATACATCGCAGCCCGCATCCTTTGCAAGATACATAATAATACCCCGTGCTTGAGCGACACCAATTGCTGTTTTCACATTCTTGTTGAAGAAAAGTGTTTCGATACCAACTGCATCGGGGGAGTGTTCAATAAGAAGTTTTTGAAACTCGTTACCAACAACCAGGAGTCTCTCACTGAGATCAGTTTTTTTATCAGTTTCGATACAGTCAGAATAGAGAAGCGTTTCTTTACCATCTTGTTTCTCAATAACCGCTACACCCAGCCGGTCGTATCCTGGATCAACAGCAAGTACTTTCATAGTGAGATAAGAATATCATAGAAAAAGATCAGCAGAAGCTTCGCCCCTGCTGGTCTTTTGCTTGGATTATTTTTATAGATCAGTGGTTTAGCCTCTAGCTCTCTATTCTCCAGGAGAGTCTGCAGTGGTATAAATGTTGGTGACGTCGTCCTCATCCTCCAACTTCTCAATAAAGTTAGCTAATTTCTCTCCCGTTTCATCATCGAGATCCATTGGTGTAGTGGGTATGTAATGACCCTCTGTATCTTTTGTAAACGCCCATGCTGCAGAGCCGGGTGAACCCATTTCAAGACCTGCTTTGCTAAACACGTTACGTATGAGCGGGGCAGTTCGGTTGTTGTTGTCGGTCACTGTTTGAATTAACAACGCAACACCTCCCGGCCCATATCCTTCAAACATTATTTCTTCCAATGTGGTTCCATCAGTCCCGGCACCTTTGGCGACTGCACGTTCGATGTTTTCTTTAGGCATTGAGTCCTTCTTTGCACGTACAATTGCCGCTGCAAGTTTTGGAGAATCCACATCCCCTCCAGCTGCACGTGCTTCCATAGCGATGAGCATTGAGTGTCTTGAAAATACTTTACTACGAGCCGCGTCTGTAGCTCCTTTTTTGTGTTTTATTTTTGACCACTTATTATGTCCTGACATATCCCTGGTAGCTTATTTGCTTTTAAAGTATAAATAAAGTGTATGCAAGATATACAATATATGCAATACCCTGATCTATTTTGTTGAAGGTGGTCTGATACATACAGAAACAGTGGAGGTTAAAATGAAGATAGTAGACAGCACAGACGGTCTTGTGTCATGCCCTCAAGTCCCTAAGAAAAAGAAAAAAGGTGACTACGCAACAATTTATCTTCTTGGAGGGTATGCACAAGGGGAAGTTGTTGAAGTGCATGATGATGGTACGGGTACCATTAATCCCAAACTTCCTAACAAGGAGCTTGTAAAGGGAAAACCAAATTAAACAAATGTTTAGTAAAAGCCTGATTATAAAACAGGCTTTTATAATACTTGATTTTCAATATGGCTATATGCGGTTGCACTTGCAATACGTCCACGTGGAGTTCTCTCAAGAAGCCCTTGTCGTATGAGATATGGTTCGATTACATCTTCAATGGTCGACTGTTCTTCACCAGTTGCTGCAGCAATAGTGTTGAGTCCTACGGGGCCACCGTTGAATTTGTTGATGATTGAATCGAGCACCGCGCGATCAGGACTTCCAAGCCCCAGTGTATCAATTTCAAGTAGGTCAAATGTTCGATCAACGATATCAGGGGTGAGTTCACCTCTCTCAAGCTGAGCAAGGTCGCGGCAACGTTTTAGTAAATAGTTAGCAGTCCGTGGTGTTGCACGACACCGCTTTGCGATGTCGTTCATAATTGATTGTGAGGTAGAAATACCAAGAAGTTCAGCCGAACGATGAAGAATCTGTGCAATTTCTGAATCTTTATAAAACTCAAGTCGAAACACTCCACCGGAAAAACGTGAGCGTAACGGTGCAGAGAGGAGTGATATCCGTGTTGTTGCAGATACTAGAGTAAAGGGAGGTAGTTCCAGCTGCACCGTGCGTGCAGAAGGACCTTTTCCGATGATGATATCCAGCACCCCTGACTCCATCGCAGGGTAGAGGACTTCCTCAATGCTTTTTGAGAGTCGGTGGATTTCATCGATAAAAAGTACGTCACCCGGTGAAAGGTTGGTAAGGATTGCAGCGAGGTCTCCCACTCGTTCGATGGCAGGTCCTGACGTGGTTTTCATGTTGGTACCAAGCGTTTTTGAAATGAGGTGTGCAAGGGTTGTTTTACCAAGCCCTGGAGGACCATATAAAAGTATGTGTTCAGCTGCATGCCCACGTTCACGCGCTGCAGTTAAAAGGATACGAAGATTTTCTTTGGTCTTTGTTTGTCCGACGTATTCTTCCCAGGTGTTTGGGCGGAGTGTTTGGTCAAGGTTTCCTGCACCGTCGCGGGTAAATTCTTTTTTTGATGTAGTGTCTTCACTCATGGTAGCTCTATTGTATATGAAAAATGATATTGGAACACTTGCACCTGGCGCTACTTGTTTTACAACAGGTATATACTATAGTATATACCATGGTATATACCTATGTTATACTCATGTTATGACAAAAAGAACCGTAACAAATACGCGAACACATAAAATAATAAAAGTAGGAGGTAAAAGCTACACACTTACATTGCCCATTGAGTTTGTACGACACCTTAAGTGGCAGGAAGGTCAAAAACTCAATATCACCCTCGAAGGAAAACGGCTTATCGTTGAAGACTGGGAGTAGGGGGTCTGTCTCTAGGGGTTGGTCCAGCAATTTTCCTTACAGGACCTTTTCAGGTTGTCTGCTATTTTAAAAATAGCGTCAACCTGAACAGTGCCTGTAAGGCAGAACAATTTCTTACATAAGTTCGCAACAGTCGCTCGCGCTCGTTTGCTTACTTGACAAATATGTCAACTGTGCTAATATATTGAGTAATAAGTTCCCGTGCCATGTAGGCATTGCTCTCCACAAGAAATATATAAAATAAAAACGCAGTAAAATGCGATATTTGTTTTATGTTTGAGTTCGTTAGAACTCAAAAGGTATACGGAACATATAGTGTTCAAGTGTATAATCCTCTAAACAATAAAAGGTTTCATTACGAGTATAGTATGGCGCTCACCTTCGAGTGAGAGTGCTGGGCTACCCCTTAGTTTTGACGCCTCTTCTTTCCGGAAGTTCTGCTTAGAGGATTATCTACTGGAACAATTTTTTCGCTGATTGTGAATGTGCGTTTCTTGATACCGATAGTATCATAACTACAAAAAAACTACTCTTGACCGAGTAGTTTTTTTATCTCTCAGAATAAATTTACACAATATGCGAAGAAAATTCTGTATCATCTGCCACAGTCTCTTCTTTTGTTTCCAAAGTATGCCGTCCTGAAGAAAGGTCAACTACACGCTGTAACTCGTGTAACGAAGTGGTGCCATCAATAACTTTTTCGATACCATCTTCTGCCATAGTAGGAATGCCTTGTGGTTTCGCCGCCTCAAGAATGATGTGTTCACGTGAATCGCGGATGACCGCCTCTTCCACCGCGTTGTCTACACGAATCGCCTCAAAGACTCCTTGTCGTCCTTTAAATCCAGTGTGATTACATTGTTCACATCCTTCTGCATCATAAATAACAAAAGGAGCAGGAAGCTGTGGGGAAGCGGGATGTGTCACAAGTACCTTATTGATAATGGCCATTTCTTCTTCTGTAGGAGCATGTTCCTTTTTACAATTCTCACACAACACACGTACCAGTCGTTGCCCAAGAATCAGGTTGACAGAACTACCAATCATTCGGTAGTCCACGCCAAGGTCAATCAGTCGGGGGAATGCCCCTACAGCACTATTAGTATGCAGCGTTGAAAACACCAAGTGGCCTGTTTGTGCTGCGTGGATGGCAGTCTCGGCAACTTCTCGATCACGAATCTCACCAACCATAATCACATCGGGGTCCTGTCGGAGTACCGCACGCAATCCTGATTCAAAGGTGTAGTCTTCGCTGACTTGTGTTTGTACAATGTTATCAATTTTATATTCAACAGGATTTTCGATGGTGATTATTTTAATACCTTCCTGATGTACTTCTTGCAAGAAGGCATAGAGCGCGGTTGTCTTACCGGAGCCTGTTGGTCCAGTAGTTACAATCAATCCATTAGGACGTTTGAGTTCTTCGTCGAGTACGCCTGCAAGAATGGTACTTAAACCTAGTTTCTCCATAGTGAAACTTGCGACCGTTGGGTCTAAAAGACGCATTACCATAGACTCTCCAGCTGCTCCCGGTATTACTGAAGAGCGAACCTCGACAGCTTTTTCGATAAGCGTGAATGTAAAACGTCCATCCTGTGCTTCGTTTCTGATATTTAAAGTCATGCCTGATAGCAGTTTCAAGCGAGACATAAGTCGGTCGTATAATTTTCGTTCAAGATCAATGACATCGTGAAGTACTCCGTCTAGACGATATCGAAGACGAATGCCTCCTTCCTCTGGTTCAATGTGTATATCAGATGCTTTGAGTGCAATTGCTCCAGCGAACATTGTTTCAAGTGTTTCGGAAATACGGCGCGCACTGTTGAGTGTGCGAATATCGATAATGTGTTCCGCAACTGACTCAGGAGTTCTAAATTTTTTAATTTGCTGTGCAATATTGTCGGTGTCGATATCAAGCACCCCGTGTTTTACCGCGGTGGTGTTTTTCTGGTCGTGATAACGTTGCCAAGCGTGCTCTAAGCTGGTGGTGGACGTCATAAATATCGTTACTTCGTATCCCTTTTCTCGCAGTGACCTAAGGGTATTTTGTGTATCGGGATTGTTTGGATTCCTTATGGCAATTGAGAGACGTTTTCGTACTGTGGTAAATACTACTAAATTACCGGTGTGTGCTTCTTGTTCGGGTACCAGCTTAATAGCAGCGGGGTCGATGGTGGCACCTCGAAGATCAATATGGTCATAGCCATATTGAATTGCTAGAGACTTAATGAGATTGTCTTCTTCTTTACGACGAATCTCATCCATTCTCGCGGCGTCAAATGTGTCATCGAACTGTTTCATATTGCTTCTATTGTAGCAGGTAGCCTCGGGAAATTGCTTTGCATTTTCCCGAGGCTACTACAAATAGGAGCCGTGCCAGACACATTGACAAAACCATAAAATATGGTATTCTCTTCACGAATAGAAATCTGCCTGAAAGGAGGCTGAGATGAAAAAGTTCCTCATAACACTCGCACTGATTTTGTCGGGTTCTGCTGCAGTAATTGCGGGACCTTACTACACTGACACCCAGAAACATGAAATTGCGCGTAGCCAAATTGGCACCTCACTGTCGCTAACCCGGAAAGTATTTCTTGCTGGCAGTAGGATGGGAGCAATCGAGAGAAGGATTGCTCGTGCGTATGGAAATCGTCAATGGCGATGCGAAACACGGAAACAAGCCGGGGTTCTAATTGCAAAATGTGCAACTTCGGCCCGCTTGAAAAGTTGGGTGTACCAAATCAACAGTGGAAACAACAGCCCACGAACGTTCGTTCTTCTTCCACGGGGGACCGCGGGGATTGTTGCACCAGTCTATCTGGATGCTGGTTGGTATAAGTGGTATTAGCTCCACCCAGCGTGTGTAAAAATGTTGTCATAAGTATTGCTTATGACAAAAATAAGGGCCCCTCAGATTTTTGTGGGCCCTTTTTGTTATGTAAAATATGAATATATTCCACATAGCAAAAATGATGCTACAATGCTTTCACTATGGAAAAGATGGTTATTACAGACGTTTCAGAATTACCACAGGTTGCAGAGGCTGTATTGGAGCTTGCCAAGGCCCAAAACCAAGAAGCTGCAGTTGTGTGTGCACTACACGGTGACTTAGGTGCAGGAAAGACAGCGTTTACTCAAGCATTTGCAAAGATTCTTGGAGTGCAAGAGGTGGTTACAAGCCCTACGTTTGTCATCATGAAGTTATACGAGCTTCTTAATCAACCTTTTGAAAAACTCATCCACATCGACGCATACCGTATTGAAGAGATTGACGAAATGAGAGTCTTAGGGTTTGAAGCATTACTACAAGAAAAAGGTACTATCATGTGTATTGAATGGGCAGAAAATATAGCTGAACTTTTACCGGAGAATACTATTACTATCAAGTTTGAAATAGAGGGAGGAAACAGAGCAATAACTATCACACATGGCGACAACTAAAAAAGATTCAAATAAGAAAACACTCGTCCTCCTGGATGCACACGCAATTTTACATCGTGCGTATCATGCACTTCCTGACTTCGCTTCTCCAGCAGGCGAACCTACTGGCGCACTCTATGGAGTCATCGCGATGCTTCTTAAGATTGCAGAAGATCTAAGACCAGACTACATCGCTGCGTGTTATGACCTCCCCGAACCAACCTATCGACATGATGCCTATAAAGAGTATAAAGGTGGTCGCAAAAAAACTGATGATGAACTTATAAAACAAATCATCCGTTCAAGAGATATTTTTGAAGCATTTCATATTCCTATTTATGAAAAAGTTGGTTTTGAAGCTGATGATCTTCTTGGAACTATTCCACATCAACTTAAAGATAATAAAGATGTACAGATAATTATCGCTTCGGGTGACATGGACACACTCCAGTGCGTAGATAAGAAGCGGGTTACTGTGTATACCCTTAAGAAGGGTATCAATGACACCATCATGTATGACGAGCAAGCGGTGAAAGACCGGTTTGGCTTCGGTCCAAATATGGTTCCTGACTATAAAGGTATTCGAGGTGATGCTTCTGACAACATCCCAGGTATCCCTGGAATTGGCGAGAAGGGCGCCACAGCTCTTATTACCACCTTTGGTTCCATTGATTCAATCTACAAAAAACTGAAGAAGGATGAACAGCAGTTTCTTGATGCGGGTATCAAGCAGCGTGTCATTGGGCTCCTTAAAGAGTATGAAGAAGAAGCGCAATTTTCAAAAATGCTTGCAACCATACGTACTGACGTGCCGGTTGAGTACGAATTACCTACCGTGCACTGGAAGGAAGCCGCTGACACTGACGCAATTCTCAATCTGTTTAGTGAACTTGGTTTTAGAACACTTGCAGTGCGTGTACGTAATGCGTTTGAACTTGCTGAAGATGTCACAATCGATCAAGCCGGAAGTGGAGCAACCGATATAGAAGTACAGAAGGCGAGTATTATGCTTTGGTTATTAGAGAGCGATAGAACCAATGCGACCTACGACGACATCGTTGATTATGGACGGTCATATTTTGAGACGATTGATTTTAAAGAAATTACAAAAAAATTATCTGAAAAAATAAAAGATAGAAAACTTGAAAAAGTATATGAAGATATAGAGCTTCCTTTGATGGAGGTGGTCAGTCACATGAATGCGGTCGGGGTGACACTCGACACCAAGTATCTCAAAACACTTTCAGTAAAAATGCATAAAGAACTCGATAGTCTAGAGACATCTATCTACAAACATGCCACCTTTGAATTCAATATCAATTCACCTAAACAGGTAGGGGATGTGCTTTTTGATACCCTTGAGTTAAAACCAAAAAATCAAAAGAAGACCGCAGGAGGACAGCGATCTACCAAAGAAAGTGAACTTGAGAAAATGCGAGATGAACATCCTATCATCCCGGACATCTTACGATACCGTGAGTTGAAAAAACTTGTGTCTACATATATCGACAATTTACCAGCGATGGTGAGTAAAGATGGTCGGCTTCGGTCAACACTTTTGCAGTCCGGTACTGTTACCGGGCGAATGGCAAGTCGTGATCCAAACTTGCAGAACATTCCTGTGCGTACTGAAGAAAGTAAGGCGATTCGGAAAGCTTTTGTTGCAGAAAAAGGATATACCTTTGTGTCTATCGATTACTCACAGGTTGAATTACGTATTGCCGCAATTCTTTCTGGTGACCAGAAGATGATAGAGATTTTCAAAAATGGGGAAGATGTGCACGCTGGAGTAGCCTCACGAGTGTTTGCTGTAGCGATTACTGAAGTCACCAGTGATATGCGGCGTAAAGCGAAAGTAATCAACTTTGGTATCCTCTACGGAATGGGAGTAAATGCATTACGTGCTAACTTAGGCGAAGGGACGTCGCGTGAAGAAGCTCAAGAATTCCTCAATGCGTACTTCAATACTTTTACACAACTTGCTGAATACCTAGAAGAGACCAAGGGATACGCTCGACTGCATGGCTACACAAAAACACTATTTGGAAGACGCAGACATTTTCCAGGGATTCAATCAAGCGCACCGTTTATCCGTGCGCAGGCAGAACGTATGGCTATTAATGCCCCCGTACAAGGAACCGCAGCAGACGTCATGCGTATTGCGATGAACGAAGTATATGCATACATCGAGAAAGGAAAGAAACAGGATTCAATTCACATGCTCATGCAGGTGCACGATGAACTTATCTTTGAGATTAAGGACCAGGAGGTGGAGAAAGAAGCAGTGAAACTTAAGAAAATTATGGAAGGGGTGATGCACGGACAAGACGACAGAGGAGTGCCTATTCTCGTAGATGTTGAGGTGGGAGAAAACTGGGCTGAGTTAGAGGATGCTAAAATATAAGTATGTTACATCTCTTTTACGGAAACGATACTATTACTGTGCGACAAAAAGCTCATGACTTTACCATGGAGGAAGAAAAGAAAGGAATGAAAGTTGCACGCATAGAGATAGATACGTATGCTGCCGGAATCTTTGCAGATATCGTAGGAGCGGTTTCACTTTTTGGAGAAAAGACGTTATACGTTATCGACACACCGTCGGGAAAGACTGAGATATACGATGACGTGATTGCACACCTTGAAGCACTCGCGACGTCTGATAATACTTTTGTCGTCATTGAAGAAGCACTCCTTGCCCCTCAAAAAAAGAAGTTTGAAAAATATGCAGCGAAAGTAGAAGAATATAAAAAAGCTGCAGCGGAACGTTTTAATGCATTTGGTATGGCTGACTCACTTTCCCGGAAAGATAAGAAAACACTCTGGCTCCAACTGCAAGATGCACGACAGGCCAACCTCAGTTCAGAAGAAATAATTGGGACACTTTGGTGGCAACTTAAAAGTATGCGCCTAGCTAAAAAAACCAATAGTGCAAATGAAGCAGGGATGAAGGATTTTACCTACAACAAAGCAAAGCGAGCACTTGGTGTCTTTAAAGAAGGAGAACTTGAAACTATTTCACGTAACTTACTTACCGTCTACCACGATGGTCACTTAGGAAAGGTTGATATAGACATTGCCCTGGAACGTTGGATGCTTACGCTATAGGGAAACAGTGAAAAAGATACTTACACGTTTTCCTTACTGATCCAACATATAAATATTATTTTATAGTAAGTGATATTTTAGTGGTCACTACTGTTGGTATTTCGCTTAGAAAAGCTACAGTAAACCAAATATAAAGAGTAGACTAACCTGCTTTAGTAGTAAGTCCTCCATACTCTATAAACATGGTGCGTAGAGAGGGTAGAGAGGATTAAACTCTGCAAAGCATTTCTGCAGACACATGAGAACAGTAAATCGTTTCAATGTCATGTTTGTTATCGTAATATTAAAATAGTAGCCAACCGCCCATCAAGGGTGTTTTGTTTTTTACTTCGATAGTGAGAAAAATGTTCAGAAGATGTTGCGGTATCTATTCCAGAAACTGAGATGTTTTTAAGTAGCACTCCTTCCTTTGTGAGCTGACTGTTGTGAGCAGAAGCTAAATCAATATGGGCGTTTCCATCCCCCTCTAAAATAAATGGAGCGATAGCACCATACACATTCTGGAGGGGGGTAGGGAAAGAGTATGAACCAGCATGGATATGTGGACCGATCTTGATTAAGAGATTTGCAGGGTTAACCTGAAACTCCTCCCGTAAAAAACCTATGGTTTTTTGCGGGAGGAGTTGTGTAATAGTCTGACGACTAAAGTGAGCCAGTGCAATAGTTTCAGTAATAGGGTCATAAAAAGAAACAGGTAGACAATCGCCAGTAAGGAGCATGAGTGCGAGACCCTTTTCTTGAGTGATAAGTACTTCCGCTAAAATCATGTCTTCCTGTGTTACCGCGCCGCACTCTAAATTACTGCGGTTAACCGTAGTAATTTCTTCTCCGTGATTACACTTCATGCAGATATGATTCTTGAAATCAATATTGTGTGCCAGAAGAAATTGTTTTCGATTATTTATCACTTCATCAACCTCCCCAAATCGAAACGACATATTTCCATCTGAAAGGGTAGAGGTTTCGGAGATGGTATTTTGCATAGTGGAACTGTATCAGAAATAGGTGACAGAAAAAACTGCGAAGCACTCGATTTTATTTTTCATTATGGTATAGTTTTGCTCATTGTAGCTTCGATAATCTACATATCCGCCCTTAGCTCAGTTGGTAGAGCGGCTCCCTTTTAAGGAGATGGTCCGAGGTTCGAGCCCTCGAGGGCGGACAAACGCACAACAAAACCCTTCAAACGAAAGTTTGAAGGGTTTTGTTTTAGTAACCGCCTTGAGGCAATTACGGCGCTTGTCCGCGGTAAGCAATGTTGCTTGAGCAACGATGCACACCGGGGACCGAGGCATTAATTATTTAAAAATCCTCTTTCTAAAAATAAGTCCAATTATCACTACATTTGAAAGGAGTATATACCCAGGGAATAATAAATCTTGAGTCTATGCGCCAATCATAATAATATTTAATATAACGGACATTGTTTCAATATAATAAAACCATGGTCCTTCGCTTGTAGGGTCCTTGTATGTTTTTACAAAAGCAGGAATAAACCCAACCAAGTCCGCAATGATTGCAAATACAAGTGCAATAAGTGGGTCTCCGGTAATTTGCCATCCAATGAGCCCAGTAAGGGCAATGAATAAACACCACCCATCAATTACTTCAATCCCACCCATTCCATACTGGAGACTCATCAGTAAGAGAAGGAAATTTCTGAAGTCAAAAACCCCAGCTAACCAAATTGCACCAGTACCACCTTCAGCCCACAGTCTTACAAAGCTTATAAAAGCTGGCAAGCCATACAATAAATCGCGTCATACGTGCTGACTTACTTCTGTCATGAAGCATACTAATCCCATACACAACAGGTGCGATAAGGGCGAGTATTATACTGACTACAATTAGAATAGAATTGGTCTCCATAAAAAATAGTGTATCATGCAACTCAATATGAGTAGCAAACAAATCATTCTCGACAATATCCGCTCCGCCCATAATGTTGGGTCTATCTTCCGTAGCTCTGATGGAGCAGGTGTCGAGAAGATCTATTTAGTAGGGCCGACTCCAACTCCCATTGATCGATTTGGGAGAGTGCAGCCAGAGATTGTAAAAACATCGCTGGGGGCCAGTGAAAGTATACAGTGGGAGCACGTTGGTGACTCTGAGAATGTCTCAATAAAAGAAACCATTGCTCTTATTGAAAAGCTGAAGCAAGAGGGATTTACTATTGTTGCAGTAGAACAGTCTACAAACTCA
>JBLIMJ010000023.1:0-11962 GCA_047638595.1 Acidimicrobiales bacterium | reverse complement strand
TTTTCTAAAATATTTAACAATTTATTATGAACACAGTAACAACAGGTGTAGCAGTATCGCCAGTGAACATGGAAGACCGGAAATCACTCGGTATTCGAGCTGGAGATACAGTTAAAGTACACCAACGAATTCAGGACAAAGGTAAGACACGAATCCAGATTTTTGAAGGTTTGGTTCTTGCTCGAAAGCATGGAAATGAACCAGGAGCTACGTTTACTGTACGTAAAATGGCTAGTGGCGTTGGAGTTGAGAAAATTTTCCCACTCTATTCACCAAATATTGATAAAATTGAAATTGTGAAGCGATCTAAGGTGCGTCGAGCGAAACTGTACTTTATCCGAGATAAGGTAGCGCGAGAAATCAAGCGACAAATGCGACGTATGCATCTTGTAACTATGACAACTGAGTCTGAGGCTGAGGCGGCAAAACGTGCTGAAGAAGCTGCAGTCAAGGCTGTGGAGGATGAAGCAAAAGCAGCTGAAGAAGCAGCAAAGAAAGCTGAAGAAGAAAAAGTAGCAGCTGAAGAGAAAGAAGCTGAGGTGTCTGTAGAAGCTGAAGCAACTGAAGAGGTTGCAGAAGAAGCTCCAACAGCAGAAGTAGAGACTCCTGAAGTTGTAGAAGAAAAAAAGGAAGAAGATGTAGAGGAAAAAACTGAAGAAGCAGAAGTTGCTCCTGAAGTTGAGGAAGAGAAGAAAGACTAGTCTACACAGACATAAAAACACGCCGGCGACAGCCGGCGTGTTTTTATACACAAAGAAGAAATTTGTAGAATCGATTGGTAGACATTATCTACTAGAGAAATGGGAAAGAGAGGACTAAAACCAAAGGGAAGAGTAGATGCTACATGGCGACCAGAGCTTGCGTATGCAGTCGGTCTGATTACTGCTGATGGATCTCTTTCAAAAAATGGGAGACATATAGACTTTACTTCAAAAGATATAGACCAGCTTGAAACATATAAAATTTGCTTAAGTGTTGAGTATATTAAAATAGTCTCCAAACAGAGTGGGTGTCCCCATTCTGGAACTTATTACCGCGTTCAGTTTGGTGATGTATTATTTTATCAATGGTTAGTTGAGAGAGGTCTATCTCCAAATAAATCGAATTATATTAAAATGGTGGATGTCCCCAATGAATATTTCTTTGATTTTGTTCGGGGGGAGTGGGACGGGGACGGGGCTATCTATTGTTCTGAAGATAAGCGCTGGAAAATAGTTTTGTTGTAAGTATTGCATTTGCAAGTGGTAGTAAATGTTTTCTTTTGTGGTCACAAAAAGAAATTAATAAGCGTCTAGGAAAAACTGGTCATGTTCAAGAGAATACTAAAGCTATACAACTCCGTTACGCCCGAAAGGACTCCAGAAAACTTTTAGATGCGATGTTTTATAAGAAAAACCTCCCTCATCTGGAAAGAAAATTTGCAAAAGCTCAAAAAATCTTTAAAATGAACGGACTCTAACGAGTTAATGCCCAAGTGGTGAAATTGGTATACACGTATGCATGAGGTGCATATGCCGCAAGGCGTGGAGGTTCAAGTCCTCTCTTGGGCACCGAAATAAAAAGGTGGATTTTATATCCAGCTTTTTATTTTGGTCAGAGGACTTGAAAAGCTTTTGAGGTAGATTCGACCAAAGGGAGAATATATCCAAAAGGTATACTGAACATGTAATGTTCAAGTCCTCTCTTGGGCACCGAAATAAAAAGGTGGATTTTATATCCAGCTTTTTATTTTGGTCAGAGGACTTGAAAAGCTTTTGAGGTAGATTCGACCAAAGGGAGAATATATCCAAAAGGTATACTGAACATGTAATGTTCAAGTCCTCTCTTGGGCACCAAACAACACCAAACATGACCGCTCCAGAATCTGGAGCGGTCATGTTTGGTGTATACTCAAACTCTATGCAAACAAAAAATGATTATTCATACGGGGTTATACCAGTCATGAGAGCTAGGAATCGGTGGGAGGTGTTTGTACTCCAGCAGATTTCGTATCGTCACCGTGATGATCTATATTGGACCTTTCCAAAAGGTCACCCAGAGGAAGAAGAGACAAAAAAACAAACTGCACTACGTGAGCTGGACGAAGAAACATCTATTTCTTTAGAGTCTTTGGATACATCTAGAACCTTTGATCAGAAGTATACTTTTATCCATAAAGATACACAGATTGAAAAGTCTGTTTTGTATTATGTAGGATACGCAAAAGATAAAAATTTTGTTATAGAACCTGACGAAGTGGCAGAAGGGAGGTGGTGTACGTTCGCAGAAGCTCGAGAACTTCTGACTCACGACATTGCGAAACAGCTTTTAGACGAAGTGGCAGTATACTTAGGAAATAAATAACACATATATGAAAATATATAATTCCAACACTTACCAGAAGGAGAGGAATGATACAACTTTTTATACCTTCGTTTTATAGCGTACAAACAGTTTCAATATAAAAAAGCCCCCTCCAGCCGAAACGAGATGCGATGCAATGCAATGCAATTTATATTCCAATAGTTTTTAAAGACTGCCCCATGGCGGGGAGAATATAGCAGTTGAAATAATATTCTGAATGGAGTTTACTAGAATCAACTAGGCCTGATAACAATAACTTACATCTAAAGATAGATAAGTCTTGTATACTTTGAACATACTATTTTCCACTGCCTGTATGAATTTTATCAAAAATCAAAAATCAAAAATCATTGTTCTTCTAGGAGTAGTTTTGTTCGTGTACTGGTATTTCCAGTCAAACAGGATGCAGGAGGCGTCAATTTCTTCTGTTGTGGTTGAGCAGGTTGAGCGCGGTGATGTTACTTCAGGAATAGAGACCACAGGAAAGATTGTGGCGGCCCAGAAACTTGATCTTGATGTATATAAACAAATAGCACGTATAGATGAAGTAAACGTAATAAATGGTGGAAAGATTGTTGCTGGGGATGTACTCATTTCCTTTGACGCGAGTGATGTTTTGGTCGAAGTGGAGTCCTCACGAGTGGGGGTGATCCAGGCTGAGCTAACGCTTGAAAACGAAATATTGGATTATGTCGATCCGAATACAGCTGTTCGAACTCTTGAAAGTGACATACGTACACTTCAAACAGAAGTGAGTCAAGCAGAGGTTGATAAAAATCGAGTATATCGAACGTACCTGAATGCTGACCTGGAGCCTGTACCGGGAAATAAAAGTGTGGAAGATGAAATAAGACCAACCATATCTGGCCTCTACTCACAAAAGCTAACAGGGGAGTATATTATTGATGTGTATCGTTCAGGCACAGATTTAGGTTATTCATATAGTGTTTCTGGGTTAGAATCAGACATTACGTCAGTATTACTTGGTTTTCCTACACCAATTGGAAAATATGGTCTTGAAATTACTTTCGAAGGAACGCCAAGTGCTAATGATTTGTGGAAGATAGCTGTTCCTAATACGTATGCCCCAGAGTATGTTTCCAATCTAGAAGTGTATGAAGAAGCAATTTCTGAACTAGATTTGTTCATTGCTGAATCTCAGGTTACGATTGCAAACAAGGAGCACACTATTGAAGATCTTTTACAAAATGACAGTACTCAGTTTCGTGACCTTGGGGTTGCAAGAGCTCGAGCCGAACTTGCACAAGCTCGTGAGCAACTGTCACAAAATTTTGATGTGGTACAAGAGCAAAATATTGTCGCTCCATTCTCAGGCACTGTCGAAGGTATGGAAAACGTGGTTGTAGGAGCTTCACCAACTCGCGACACAAATGACCCTATTACGCTTGGGATACTTATTTCTGATGATTTCCTGGCTACGTTTTCGTTGAGTGCGGTTGATATTGCAAAAGTTGAAGTGGGACAGCGAGTCCTTGTCAGTGTCACGTCGTTTCCGGAAGCACCTACTCTTGAGGCTGTGATTACTGAAATCAGTTCACTACCAAATAGTGAAGGTGTTGCCCAATATGAAGTGCAGGCGTTTATCACACTGCCATCTGATTTGCCAATAACATTACGAGAGGGATTGTTGGCTGATATTGAGATTGTAGAAGATGTAGCGAATGATGTGCTTCGTATACCCAGCGCAGCTATTTCGTATGAAAATAGACAAGCACAAGTGAGAGTTCTTGCTGATATTACTTCACAACAACAGGAAACAATCGACACATTGAGTATTATAAGAAATGTCTCTGGCGAGCAGGTTGGATTTACTGTAGATGTTCAGTTGGGTGTCAATGGAGCTTTTTATACTGAAGTTACAAGTGGTCTGACACAGGGGCAATATCTAGTGGTTGGGGATACTGATAGTACAGAGTCGGCGCTGAGTGAGACTGGACCGCGTGGTCGTCCAAATAATAACTAGTGTTGTATGGAAACTATTCCAGTAGTAGATCTACAAAACATCAACAAAGAATTTCGATTAAGTGCTGATGTGACAGTACAGGTACTTCGTGATGTGTCGGTCAAGATTCAGCCTGGTGAAATGGTTGCGATTTTAGGTCCGTCTGGATCAGGTAAATCAACCCTGATGAATCTTATTGGCTGTCTTGACGTACCAACGTCTGGGGATTATTTTTTCGCAGGTACAAAAGTTAACCTTCTTTCAGAAAATGAATTAGCAGAGTTGCGCTCAACGGATATAAGCTTCGTCTTCCAGTCATTCCATTTACTAACTGGAAAAACAGTCTATCAAAACGTCATGCTCCCACTACTGTATCAGCGTTCATTTTCTGGCAGTAAAGATGAAACCGTTAAAGCTGCGTTGCGCCAAGCCCAGCTTGAAGAAGAGCAGTGGTATAAAAAGCCAAACTTACTTTCAGGAGGACAGCGGCAGCGTGTTGCTATTGCACGAGCATTGGTTGCAAGACCAAAGCTCCTTCTTGCTGATGAGCCAACGGGGAACCTTGATTCAAAAACAGGAGTGAACGTAATGGAAGAATTAAAAATGCTCAATCGCGAATTTGGTACGACTGTTGTAATTGTCACCCACGACGAAAGTTTGGCGACTGTCGTTGACCGTGTGATTACCATTAAAGACGGGGTTATTTCTTAAATATGAATCCTTTCAATGTGTTAAAAGAATCGATGCAGGCATTGCGAAGTAATGCACTACGATCATCACTTACAGTTATTGGAATTGTGGTGGGTATCTTTTCAGTTACCGCAATGCTTGCGCTTGGTGAGGGTCTTTCAGGAAATATCGAAGAGCGCTTTAATGCGTTCACCAACGGGGACATTACCGTTGTGGGCGATATCACCGAACAGGATTTTGATTGGTTGCACAGCAGAGACTACGCTTCAGTGGTTGTTGGTTTTCAGTCAGCAAATGGTGTAGAGACTATCTTTGCAGGTTCAGACTTTAGTCCTTCAGTGCAAACGATTCTCGGAGACTATGAAGCAGTAACAGGGTTCGAACTTATTTCTGGTGTGAGTTTTGATTTCACGGATTCTGATTTTAATGAAAGAGTGGCTGTTGTTGACGAGGGATTTATTGAAAGTGTAGAAACTGGTGCTGGTACTGACGCAAGTGCCGGTATAGTTATTCTTAACGGTCAGCGATTTACTATTATTGGTGTGCGTGAAGGGGGTAGTGGGGGATTTGTGCAGCGCGGAGACGGGACAATTTTGGTCCCGTATGCGGCCGCACTTGGAGTTGTTACAGACACTACTCATTTCTCTTCAGTGGGAATGAATCTATTTGATGTTTCATATTATGAAACATACTCAAAACATATACTAAGTTCACTCAACGCATCTCGATATGTTGCAGCTGACAGCGATGAATACTTTGGAGTGAGTAGTGAACAAGAGTTTATTGAAACTGCCCTTGAGACGACTGCTATGATTAGCGTATTCCTGGGAGTGATTGGAGCGATTGCATTGTTTGTGGGAGGTATTGGTACGATGAATATGATGCTCACCACTGTCACCGAGCGAACTAAAGAAATTGGTCTTCGCAAAGCCGTTGGCGCCCGCAATAAAGATGTATTGCTTCAAATATTATTTGAGTCGGTGCTATTGACACTGATTGGTGGAGCAATCGGTATTGCGCTCACCTATGGAGTGGCATTTGTCGCTAACCGCGTGCTGGCTGACAATGACTTTTTGAGTATCGAGTTGTCGGGTACCGTTGTATTGTATGCGGTCATTGTATCCTTCTGTGTGGGAATTATTTTTGGGCTGTATCCAGCGCGAAATGCTTCAAAATTACAGCCAGTTGATGCATTGCGGAGTGATTAAATCCAGTTTCTAAAAACGGGGCGAATACCGGGTGCGAAAGTGTGGGAAACTTTCGCAAGAGGTGAGACCGTCACAAGACTTTGACTATTATTTTATTAAAAATAATGACAACGTGTACAGTTCCTGCAAGGAAGCTAGCTCGGTAGAGCGAAACCGGTACCGCTTTTGTAAGAAGAACGCGGTAAAGTGGTTGAAAGAGGCGAGGGTGGTATTTAAATAAATAATCCACCAGTTATTTCACGCTTATCTTTTTTGCCAGAGAGCTATCCTTGATTTAACACGAATGTGCACTGACTGTACTAGAAACATGAGTATTAATACTCCAATTATTAAACTACTTGGCGGTAAGTCAATATACAGGGCAATAAATAATCCGAATACAACAGAAAAGACTGAAACTGCGGTAGAGGCAAACACTAAAGTTTTGAATGACGACACCCATTTCTTTGCAGTTAGTACGGGTATAACCAACAACGCACCGATGAGTAATCCACCAATAGTTTTAATTCCAACCCATACCACAATGGCTAAGATCCAAAAGTACAGAAGGAGCATCAGTTGCGGTGTACGTTTAAAAGGGATGAGAAAGCGAGGGGTTTGTGTTGCTCCAAGTAGGGGATACCAAAAGTACCAGACAATACCAACTACAAATAAAGTTGCCGCCATGATTGCAACTAAGTCGATTGTGGTGAGTGTCAGAATGCTACCGAAGAGATAATTCTCAAAAGCAAATGTTGTATCTTTGGAGATATGTACGAATGCTAATGCAACTGCTAACCCTCCACTTAAAAAGAACATTGCCAGGGCATCAGGGCTATAGGAATCAGAATCTAAGAGCCACCACACCAGAGTGCTTACCAGGATAAGTGCGGGTAAGGCACCCCACCATGGACTTACACCAATTAATAGTGCTCCACCAATTCCAGCAAGTGCTACATGAGCAAACATATCAGATGCAATTGACTGTTTGCTTTGCACCACAAACGGCCCTAGTGCACCAGCTAAAATAGCCATACCAATACCGCCCAAGAAGGCATATTGTACAAATGTATACGTAAGAAGTTCCATAGTTTAGCAGTGGTGGTTAATAGTAGGTGTATGTTTATTATCCTCAGCAATAAATGCTGATGGGTGACAATCAGTATGTAATGTCTTGTTTAGACAGAGCACGCGGTCACTTAGTGGTAACACACTCTCCAGATCGTGTGAGACTAGTAGCACCGTCATTTTGTGATCCTTTTGAAGGTGTCGAATGAGCTCATACAAACCGTTGCGAGAAGCGTAATCTACTGCTGCCAACGGCTCATCAAGCACTAGAATGGTTGGATCACCAAGTAAGGCTCTGGCTATAGCAATTCGTTGTCTCTCACCGCCAGAAAGACTCATATATGATTGGTAGAGCTTCTCAGTACTTACCCCAACATGCTCGAGTGTTTTCTTAAAATCTACCTTTGTTTTGATTTTGCTGTATAAGGGCGTAGTACCGATAGATATGTACTCGTGCACAGATAACGGCAGCTGATGTTGGTCGTTGGTTGAAAGTTGTGGGATGTATTGCACCCGCTGATTCTCTCCAATGCTCACAGTTCCATCATGGTGTGTATCGAGACCAAGAATAATTTTCACCAGTGTAGATTTCCCAGCACCATTAGGGCCAATGAGAGATACTAAAGATTGTTCCTCAATGTCAAAATTAATATCGACCAAAAGCTGTCGATCATCGACAGCTTTAGTGATATTTTTTACGCTAATGATAGATTTACTCATTACACTTAAGGGCAATAGCGAACGTATTAAGGTTACTTTGCATCAGAGTTAGATAGTTTTCACCGACTGGTACGATGTAGGAAATTGGGTTGATACTAAGAGTCTCTAGGCCAGTTTCTCGAGCCAGTGTCTCCCCATATGCAGTGATACTGCTCTGTTCGAGAAGAATCGCACTGATACCTTCTTCTGCTTCTTCTCTAAGACCCGCCAATGTGATTGCTGATGGTGTGTCTTGGGTTGAAAGGCCAGCAATTGCGTGGATTTCAAACTCGTATCGTTCAGCGAGATAGCCAAATGCGTCGTGAGAAGTGATGACTTCATCAAGTTCACAGGCTGCTAAGGTGTTTTTATGTTCTGTATCAAGCGTTGCGAGCTCCGACTGTAGTGTTGCTGCATTCGCTCGGTATACTGTAGCATTGCTTGGATCAAGAAGCACAACTTCATCTGTCAGGTTTGCTACCACTTCACTAAATAACACAGGGTCAAGCCAGGTGTGAGGATCGTATGTACCATGTTCGTCACCGTGCGCGTCTCCATGTTCCTCTCCGTGTCCTTCCTCATGATCATCAGACTCTTCCTCATGCTCCTCATCTTCTCCATGTTCGTCGTGATGACCGCCTTCATGAAGTTCAATGTTAGCAGTGGCAATTGTTACTGGTACACCATCTGCTTCAAGTCTAGCAATGACATCATCACCCCATGGTTCAAAATCAGCACCCTGAAGAACTACTAGATCAGCCTTCTGCAGTGCAAGGACATTTTGGATTGTTGGCTCAAAATCGTGAGGGTCTTTACCTTCGCCTATATTAGTAATTGTTCCTAGATCACCAACGATTTGCTCTAATATAAATTGTAGTGGGTAAAATGAAGTTACGATTGAAAGTTTTTCAGTTTCTGATTGAGCCATCTCACTAGATTCACTTTCGGAAGCTCCATTGTTTGAAAGTACATACCATCCTCCGACCAAGAGTAGGGCAGCAATAATTCCTATACTATATTTCATAATCTTTTATTTATTCTTTAATATATTTATGCAAATGATTCGCAATTGCAAGTATAGCAGAAGAATGTTAATATGCAAATGATTCGCATATGAAAAATAGACTAACTAAAAAACGTCAAGCTATCCTTGATGTGCTAAAAAAACAAAAAGAGGCGCTTTCAGCCTCTGAGGTCCATAGCTGTGTGCCTGACGTCGACCTCGCCACTGTCTATAGAAATCTTGAATATTTTACAAACAATAAGGTGATTAAAAAACTCCAGCTAGGATCACAGGAAGCACGCTTTGAATTCCAACATGTACCACATCACCACGCTGTTTGTACTGAGTGTGAAAGGGTAATCCATTTCACGGCTCCTGATGAAAAGATAAAGAAACTTCTTGGTATTGAAGAATTTCAAGTTGATGAGCTAGAGGTGACTGTGCGAGGTATTTGTAATCATAAAAAATAGGTCTCTCAATTAGTTGCGGGATCTTTTCCGTTTAGTTCCACTACAGACAGTAGGCACTAAAAAATACCGTCAAAATACGTTGCTAAATCTAGCTTCTTAAATTGGGCGACTACCGGGAATTGAAGTTTACAACTTCAGTAGACCTTTTGGCTATATTGTTTCGTTCCACTCACAATCCAGCTCAAAAGCTTTTCAATTCGCGTTACGCTTTTCTACGAAAAGCTACGCCCGGTATTCACCCAGACAAAAGAAAAGCCCCTTTCGGGGTTTCTTGTGTCTGGGCGACTACCGGGAATTGAACCCGAATTGAGAGTACCACAAACTCCAGTAATAACCATTATACCATAGTCGCCATGTGTGTTGATTTTCTTCGCTTCACTATGTGGTGCGCATATTTATACCTATTTTTCGACAAAATGTACAGTCCTTACTCTGGGTTCTAAGGTACAATACTGCTAATGGATAAAGAAGCGATGCAGGCAGCAATATTTCTTACGCTTCTTCTTGGTGGTGGGATAGGATTTTATTTGGCTAGATTCCTTTTATAGTTTGGTGTGAAGGATTTCAGAAAAACCGATGAGCGACGCCCATCGGCTTTTATTGACAAAATTTTCTATTTGTCGTCTCGTTAGATATTGGGCGGTACAGTGTATTATTATACATACTACTACTTAATTATTTACTGTATGAAGGGATTTATTGTTGAGTTCAAAGCGTTTGCAGTGAAGGGAAACGTGATTGACCTCGCGGTCGCGGTTGTTATTGGCGCAGCGTTTGGGAAGATTGTGTCTTCACTTGTTGCAAACATCATTATGCCACTTGTTGGTGTGATACTTGGTGGTTTGAGTTTCTCAGATCTAAGTTACCAAGTAGGGGATGCGATGGTCACATACGGTGTGTTCCTTCAGGCAGTGGTGGACTTTGTTATCGTTGCACTCGTTATCTTTATAGTGGTCAAAGGTATCAATAAAGCACAAGAACTCGGTGCAGATGAAGAAGAACCTCCTGAAGAAGAAACCCCAGCAGAACCTTCTGAAGAAGTAGTCCTTCTTCGACAAATTCGAGACAACCTCCGTCGATAGAAGATGGGATAGTATATAAAACCACAGGATTTCCGGTGAAATCATGTGGTTTTATTGGTATTGTAATTTGGAGTGTTAACTACGACACAAAGGGCATATCTTGCGCAAGTCGAGCAGTTGTGGCTATCCACAGGGGGGTTACTTTGACCGTCTTTCTTTGAGGTAAAAATGGCCTTAATATACAAGGTATATTCACTTAAATACATAATCTTATCCACAAAACCCTTACTTTAGAGGGTATTTTACAAACCCAGCAAGGAACGTTATTATTTAATTATCACTCGTAAACGACTCCACTCGAGTGTGTCGGAGGGATGACACGCGCTTTAAACGCCCCATGATTAGCCGCATGGTTATATAAGTGACACTCCTCTGTTTTTGAACTTTTAGATTCAGATCTTTCTTAAAAATTATTGTCCTGACACCAGTTCCAATTTTATGGTTAGTCAGATACAAATACACACCACACAATTATTTTTGTGAGAGATCTACCATTTTCCGCAATCCAACTGGAGGTAGTTGGGGCGGTTTATTAGCCCCCTAGAAATGATCTTTGGACCTATGTTTACTGAAATCACCAAGAGAAATGGCACCAAAGTGCCATTTGACCAAGAGAAAATCATCATTGCCATGCGTAAGGCGTTTTCACAGGAAAATACTCCTGTGACAGATGACGTGTTACGACAGATGATGGACAGAGTAACTACGAAACTTGAAGGAATTTGTGATGCGCTGACCGAAGGACCATGTCCGACTGTTGAGCAGGTGCAAGACCTTGTAGAAGAAACGCTGATGGAGCGTGGGTACTTTATTGTTGCAAAACACTACATTCTGTACAGATTTAAACAAACAGAAGACCGCAAGGATGAAGTAGTCAAAGAGATTGAAGAAAATCGTCTCATGATTAAGACTGCAGAGGGAGAAGAGCAGTTCTCACGAGATAGCGTACGCACATACGTAGAGACATTTACTGAAGGACTTGAAGCTGATATTGATCTTGATGGAGTGGTAAATCAAATTGAGCGTGAAGTGTATGATGGTATCTCAACCAAGGAACTTACAAAACTCGTTACACTTGTACTCCGTTCAAAAGTTGAACTCGACCCTGCGTACTCACAAGTTGCGGCGCGTCAATTGTGTGGACGTGTGTATGAAGAAGCTATTGCAGCAGATGTTGACCCAAAAGCAAATACGTTCGCAAAAAAGTACAGAGATGCATTTACACGCAATATAAAAATTGCGGTTACTGACAAGAAGCTTGCTAAGAACATGCTCGACTTTGATATGAGTAAAATATCTGCAGCAATTATGCCGGAACGAGATGATTTGTTTCGTTACCTTGGTGTAGAGACACTCAATGACCGATACTTCATTCATGCAGCAGACGGTCACTTGCTTGAGACACCACAGTTTATGTGGATGCGTGTAGCAATGGGGCTTTCCGCAAACGAAGCAGA
>JBLIMJ010000022.1:0-11982 GCA_047638595.1 Acidimicrobiales bacterium | reverse complement strand
AGCTTTACATCTCCCTCAAACAATTCCACATCATCAATATACGGTCGGTGGAAGTCGAGTTCATAGTTGTCATTGTGTGGCATTGGGGTAAATGCCATCTCTCTCAATTCTGCATTAGCGACATCATACGAATCATCATCAATTCTCCCTGCGGTAGCATCAAAGCTATCACCTGCGGTAGCAGCCTGTATCATTTGCAGCGTACCATTGTGTGACACAATCAAAATTCGTTTCTCTTTGTGCTGCTTATTTATGTCATACATAAACGCACCAACCCGCCTCTTCACATCGGACCAAGACTCACCTCCTTCTGGGGTCTTATTCAATCGACCCACTCCATCACCAAAGAAAGCTATGTATTCTTCTACATCCTTACCTTCATATGGACCGAACTTCATTTCAGTAAGCCTCTCATCACTGACCAATGCATCAGCCTCAAGCCCAAGCTCTTGAGCAATAGATTCAGCTGTTTCTTTTGTTCGGTCTAGCGGAGAATAGTAAATCACATCAACTCCCCCCTCTGCCGCAAGTTTTAATGCAGCTTCTTTAGACTGTGTAATTCCTTTTTCAGTCAAACTATTTTCTACACCATTAATTCCATTGAGTGCACCACGTGTATTGAACTGTGACTCACCATGTCGAGTAATGATGAAGGTATTGTCCGTATTGGGTACAAACGCCTGTAGGTCAGCAAGACTTCCCATAACCTTAAAGTCTTTGGTTTCAGGATTTCGCCAGATAGGTAATGGAGCCCCCCAGTATCGTTGTCGGCTCACTGCCCAGTCGCGCGCACCTTCAAGCCATTTCCCAAAGCGCGCACGCCCAACATGTTCTGGTACCCATTTGATTTTGTTATTTTCTTCTACCAGTCGGTCCTTAATCTTTGTCACCTCAACAAACCATGAAGTGGTTGCGTAGTTAAGCAGCGGAGTATCACACCGCCAACAATGCGGATAGCTGTGGGTAATATTTTCCTTCTTAAAGAGTTTCCCGTTGGCTTGCAAAGCTTTTACAATCTCAATATCTGCATCAAGGTGCATCACCCCCGCTTCATCGTCATCTTTTGGCTTCACGAGTTGTCCAGCAAAGTCCGTGACAAAATCCATAAAGTGTCCCGTGTTGTCTACGTGATGAACTAATGGCACACTGTGTTCTTGCGCCAGCTCCATGTCGTCAGAACCATACGCGGGAGCAAGGTGTACCGCACCAGTCCCTTCCTCACCGATTTCTACATAGTCTGCATGAAGAATCTGCCATGCATTCTCTTTTCCTTCAAACTCGCGGTCACTATGATACGCAAATGGTGGTTCATACTTCTTCCCTACCAATTCACTCCCTTTGAATTCTTCTACTACAAGTAGTGTGTGTGCACCAAACTCAAATAGAGTTCCTTCTTCATTTAGTTTTTTTGAAGTTTTTTTAAGAACTTCTTTTGCCAGGATTACTGACTCACGTTTCCCTACTGAATAATCAACATCTACTTCCTGTTCTTGTTCAACCACAACTTCGCATTTCACATAATCAAACTCACTATTCACCGCAGCAGCCATGTTTCCCGGCATCGTCCATGGAGTTGTAGTCCATACAAGGAGAGAAGTGTCTGTCACCTTTCCTTCTGCATCCAGAAGAGGGAGCTTCACGGTAATGGCGATATCTTTAATATCCTTATACCCTTGGTTCACTTCAAAGTTTGAAAGTGTCGTCCCGCACCGTGGACACAGGTGCATAGACTTAAAACCTTCGTAGACCAATCCCTTTTTGTGTAACTGTGAAAACACCCACCACACACTTTCAGTGTATGCTGAGTCCATTGTTTTATAGTCATTGTCCATGTCCGCCCAGCGACCCATACGTGGAATAATCTTCTTCCAGTCGTCAGCGTATTCCATCACTACGTCACGTGCAGCTTCGTTAAAATTCTGTATTCCGTAATCTTCAATATCACGCTTCGCTGCAAGCCCTAACTTTTTTTCAATTAAGTTTTCTACGGGCAAGCCATGGCAGTCCCACCCCCACTTTCGGGGCACATGGTATCCATTCATGGTCCAAAATCGCGGGACTGCATCCTTGATGGTTCCAGCTAAAATATGCCCATAGTGCGGTAAGCCTGTGGCAAACGGTGGTCCGTCGTAAAATACAAAGTCACCATTAGGTGATTCCTTCGCAAGAGTCTTATTAAAAATGTCATGTTCTTTCCAAAAGGCAAGAGTTACCTCTTCACGAACTGCGACGTCACTTTTTTCTGAGGTATGTTCCTCCTGTAGTTTTGTATTCATACTTTATGATATGTATATCAGACATAATAATGTGAGCAGATGCTCGTACGTGTGTATCAGACACGTACGAGCATAGTAGCATGTTTTTAGACTTTGAAAACAATAAAACCGCAGTGTTATTGCGGTTTTTTATCTCTCTGCAGCAGCCACTTTATACAGTGGCTACTGCGTCTTTTCACGTAAACAATCCAGACGCGCTATTTGAAAAACAACCGCGCTTTGTACTCCACTATCTGAATACGAGACAATTTCTGCACCAAACGTTTTCAATGCAAGAACTGCAGACTGATAGACTGAATTAGAATCTATCAGAAAACATTTAGACTGATGGGGATTAAATAATGTTTCCCAATGTTGCTGGCATGCATACACTGACAAGTGGAACACAGTGCCTTGATTGACAACCTTCCCTATTGCTTGAACAGAGCTTACAACTTCACACATCGCCTCCTTAGTTGAAAGGTCAGGTAAACGAGAAACGAGTTTATTCATGGTGTACCTCCCTGTACTGAAAATCTCCACATACCATAATATCAAATTTTAAAATTTAATACATAAAAAGCGGCACCAGATTGTGCCGCTCTGCATTCCTGATAGATAACATTTACTTAAGTTCCCATCCAAATGCTTTTGATGCCTGTACCATAAGCCATTGTTCTTGAGAACATTCATTACATTGTTTTAAGTCACCTGGATACGGTGTTTTGTTGTCCCGGTGGAAACACCAAGACTTAACATCATTCATTTTTCGATATTCGGAACTCAGTGCATGAGTCACAACCTCAATCAAAGTTTCAGAAAATAATTCTTCTTCCATGAAAACGAGAGTCCCACAACCCTCTGTCTTTGTTGTGACCGTAAGACAAAATCCAAGAACGCTCATACTTCTCTCCCTATTCCAATTTCCTGGGTGCTGTATATACAAAAATATGCAATCTAGACAATGTACAAACAACGCCGCATATTCCTATGCGGCGCTTCCTCTTTCCTTTTTTATTGTTCCCCGACAACCACCAAATGCTTTCTGCGATTCAGCTCGCCGAGGCGTTGATCTATAGCAAATGACAGGAAGCTATCACTGCACGTTTTTTGCATCTGTACTAACGAAGCAACGTCCTTCCCAACAAGTTCTTCTTTGGATCGCTGTCGCTGTGACGCTAGATCATACACATCTTCACCCCAATCTTCATCCGTTTGCATGTCTACTTTTTTACGACTGCGTGCTTCTGGGTCCAGAAATATCTCAAAGAGAATCATTATGACCGTTAACCAAGGAACTATCCGCGCCTCAAAGTAGAAATCATACAAAAACAACAAATACGTTGCTGTCATTCCCACTATAGACAAGCCGAGAACCACTGAACGATACCAAGCTTTTCCATTTCTAAATCGAAGTATCACGGAGATGACCCCAAATCCTATCAGTAACGCGAACGCGAAAAATATATAATGCGGAAACATACCACCTCCTCCTTTTTTGTCTGGTCTGCACAATAATTTCTAAAGCTGATATTGCCCGAATGTTGTCATATTGTCAACAAGCTACATCCGTCCTGTTGTTTTAATTTTCAGAAGAAAATATTAATGTGCGTATCAGATTCGCCCATGCATAGTGTCACACACTTGGCACAAAGAAAGACCGTAGTCATTCTACGGCCCTTGGGCGGAGGTCGCCTAGATTGGCGACCTAATTTATTTTCAGGATTTTGCCTTTCAGAGGTCATCCCAGGTTTCGTCCACAATCTCATAACCAGTCAACTCAGGTTCTCTCGGCCGGTGATAATACACGAGAACAATTCCAAGTAAGAGTAACCACGGAGCCGTCCACATCAAGAATGGTAGGGTGTAGAACCAACCAATAAATGACGTTAGCATCTGCAAGATCAAGCAAATCAGGATCGTCATCGATTTTGAATCGTTCGTTTTGAACAGAAGTTGAGCAAAAAAGAACCAAAACCCCGCAGTCCCTGCAATAGCAGTAGAAATTTCTGTACCTGTTAGATGTTCCATTTGGAACCTCCTTGTTGTAGCGGTTGTATTTCTCCGCTGTTTTCAAAATGCGCTATATCAGACAAAAAGAGTTTTTTAAGCTCAGCGTTCTCAATAGCACGTCGATTTTTCTTTTCTGGCAACCTCCTGGCTGTCTGCAGTCGACAGTAACGGATTTCTCCTATCATTTGTCTCCCCTTAAAAAGCGCCCAGAAGTATTATGCATTAATAAAATCGCGTGTCAATCTTCTATCGAACGACACGAGTGAAATGAAAGCGGTGTTAGGCATTTACTCAGGTCACATCCTCTCTGGTGCCTTGATACCCAGCACCCAAAGTCCATTCTTCAATGTCTGCGCGACCGCCTGAGAAAGTGCTGCTTTGTATGGAGCAAACTCATCCTCCGAATCAGCAATTTTCTCTTGCGCATACAAAGAGTTGTATAGACCTGCAAGTTCAATTAAGAATGTGGCAACTTTATGCGGAGCGCGTTGGGTAACCGCGTCATTAATCACTTCTTCGAATCGATACAAAATCTTTTCTATTTCATATGGCACCTGTGGTATATTTTCAAAACTTTGAACAACTCCCGCATCAGCTGCTTTCTGTAGTACTGAGTGGATACGTGCGTGCGTGTATTGCAGGTACGGACCTGAAGCACCTTCAAAAGAAAGGGCCTGTTCTTTATCAAAAACAGTATCCTGAAGAATATTTCCTTTGAGTGTCGCATACTTAATAGCACCTAGAGCAATATCTTTAGTAAGCTCATCAACTTTATATAAATCACTCTTTGAGTCTTTCATACGTTCCGCAACAGCGTCCGCAATTTCATCGATAAACTCAATGGCTGGAACCACATCTCCTGTACGTGACGACATCTTCCCTGTAGTGAGACGTACCGTTCCGTGTCCAATATGTTCGGTTTTCTTTTCAAGTTCAGGATACACAAAGCTCATTGTTTTTTTAAGTACTTTGAAATATTCAGTGATTTCATTGGCAGTAGAAATAATCGATAGGTCATATACACCGAGTCTATCTTCCTTCATCTTTGCCAGTGCAAGTTCTTTTGCTTCATAGGTTGGCAGTCCTTCTGAATTGAGAAATACTCGTGTGTGCAGACCGTGCAGTTCGCCATCAAACACATACGCTCCGTTACTTTCAGTAAATACTCCAGGATTATTAAGAACCAGTTCTTTCCCTTTAGGACCTGCTTCACTTTCAAAGAAATACTCATCAAAGCTGGTTCCTGCAACCTCATACACTGCTTCAAAGTATGCAAGAGATACTTCCCTTCCTTTATCGTAGAGTTTATTTACTTCCTCATCTGAACGTTCGTAGATTTTTTTATTTAAAATCTTAATCTCTTCTTGGGCATTTTCGTCTTCCTTATATGCAGTTGCACCTGCTGCATAGGCTTGGCCTAAGTCGCGTGCGGTAAAAGCACTCTCTGCGGTCATGCCGAGTTTCTGCATTCCCCAGATAGAGTTAGCTACATGCATTCCTACGTCCCCTTGGTAGCATAAACGCTTCGTTTCAGCGCCGGAAAATTCCACCAGCCGAGAAAGAGACTCCCCTACTGAGTTGGTAAATAGATGACCAATATGGAATTCTTTAAATGGGTTTGGATCAGTGTATTCAACCAGCACTTTTTTTCCTTGTAGAGAACTGTTCTTCCCCCAATCATCACCAAGTCCTGAAGCTCGAATGATTTCTTCTTTGAAGAAATTTCGCTTCAGAGAAAAGTTAATGAACCCAGGTCCTGCTACTTCCATTTTATCGACATCTAGAATTTTCTCTTCTAGTTTTTCTACAATCTGCTCCGCAAGTTCTCGTGGATTCTTTCCGAATTGTTTCGCTGCAGCCATAGCAACATTACATGCATAATCCCCATGAGATAACTCAGTAGGGTGCTCCACCACGAAATTCACTCCGTCGATACCGAGTTCCTGTAATACATCTATAATTGCTTGCCGAATAGTGTTTTCCATAATGTTCCAACTATACCAAAATCCTTTTTAATTACTAGCTTTAATCTATCCTTATGACCAAATCCTTAGGTGGATTTTGTGAATCTATCTTGAAGACCTCCCTGCCGAGTATCTGACCTCGACCTGTCTCCACTGAGCACCGCCACTTTCCATCAGTATAATTTTGTATAAACGTATATCCACGGTACCCACCATCGCGTCCTCCTGCGATGCCATAAGACATGCGCGAGTGTTCTATCCAATCCTCTGCTG
Organism: Acidimicrobiales bacterium; assembly: GCA_047638595.1. Lineage (GTDB taxonomy): Bacteria > Patescibacteriota > Minisyncoccia > Phycocordibacterales > UBA918 > OLB19. The sequence continues at coordinate 5,477 of JBLIMJ010000022.1, read as the reverse complement.
TCTCATCATAATAATCCCACGTGTGATACACCTCAGTCTTAAGCTTTGTTGGGGCAAATACTTTTGCAAAGCAAAAGATTTTATCTCCCGGTAGGTTGTGGAAGGCAGTATCTGAATTTTTGAAAAATTGCCACCATGCTCCATCTTCATACTTCAATTGATAACTTCCATTGTCAAAGCGAATGACACTGTGGTAAATACCAACATCCTTTAATGACAACGGAATCGGGGGGATAATATTGGCAAAATAAAAAAAGTTGAAGCTAACGAAAATAGCACCGAGGGTAAATACAATGGCTCGTAGATGAAGTGATATGAAACGTGGTACTACTTTATAGAGTACGCGCATAAACCAGTACATAATAAACAGAGCAACTAAACCACTACCTACAAATACCCATGGCCCCATCCACCCTGTAAACACAGGGATAACCAATACCACATAAGAAAACAAACCTACAAATAAAATTGCTAAGTTATAAATCAAACGTGAGGCACGATCACGTACGGTTTCATTACCGTAAATAGCCAAGAGAATAATAAGCATAAACGGCCACGCCTGTGACCAAGAACCGCTGCGCCCGTAGAAGATAAGCATTCCTGAAAGCAATCCTCCAAATGCAAACTGCACCAGTAACGGAGCGTATTTCCGTGCATATATTCCAATGGTACCGTGAATCTTTTCTGCTGCAGCTCCATATAGTAGTAGCAAAGAAACCATTGCCAGCACCACATAGAATGCAAGTACAAAGTTATCAAAAAGTTGGTCAACTCTATTGAGCGTTATATTATCCAGAACAAAGCCTAATACAAATGCAATAGTCATCCAGTACCGTTTCACACCTCGAAAAGAGCGTTTTTTCTTTGTGTGTGTCTGAGTATCTTCATCCATATACAGTTATTGTACAGGAACGAGGAAGAATTAAAAAAAGTAAAGATTTTAAATAAAAAAAACGCCTCCACAGGGGAGGCGTTAAGTTATTGGGGCAGGGTGATCTCTATCGATGGAGCATCTTCGCGACAGGAACGCGACTCCGTAAGACATCATTGTAACTATAACCCATATTTAACAAAAAACAAGCAGATGAGAGAAATATGTTCTTGATCATGAAGTGTGATGTAAAACTACGGTAACTTCTCCGCACAAAACACTCTTTGGGGCCATTCTCTCTAATCCGATGACCCGTCTTCCAACTTTCCACAAAAATTACATGCTTGTCCCTTTCCATAAGCGGTCCCATTACAAGGCTCACCAAATGTTTGACAAACTTTAGTGGTGACCCACATATCTTTAGGTGGCCACTGTGGTTTTTGAGGTTTTGGTTGAGGTGCTCCTGAACTATCGTAGGGCATAACATCCTCCTTTCATCCTTCTATCCATTATATATAAAAAAGAAATATGTTCAATAAAAAACGCCCTCCATAAATATGAGGGCGGGGTGCGGCAGCAACCTATGGGGGAATACGCTGCTGCCGCTGCTGTCGGGGGACAGACCACTCAGTTTGCTCACTGAAATGGATTACTTGAGAATAACATAAGAAATTGAAAACAACAAAGGGACGCCTACAGGCGTCCCTTTGTTGTTTCAATTTCTTACTACGTTGTAAAATTCGCTGGGACGGGAAACGCGGTACAAATCGCTTCAACTTCTGCTTTTAATGAATCTTTCAACTGTTGATTGTCTTTATCCTTAAGTACTTCAATCATAATCTCAGCCAAGCGTGTTGCCTCTGTTTCTTTCATCCCGCGAGTAGTCATGGCTGGTGTTCCAAAACGAATACCTGACGGATCAAGTGCTTTCCGTGTTTCGTCAGCAATCATATTTTTATTAAGCGTGATGCCGATTTCATCAAGCACTGTTTCTGCTTCATTACCAGTTACACCCAATGATCCATAGACATCAGCCAGGAGCAAGTGATTATCAGTTCCCCCACCCATAAGCCGTACGCTTGCATCGAGAAATACTTTCTCCATTGCTTTGGCATTCTTTAAAATCTGCTCTCCATACGCTTTAAAGGATGGGTCCAACGCTTCGCCCAGAGCAACTGCTTTGGCAGCAATCACGTTCATGTGTGGGCCACCTTGCAATCCTGGAAATACTGCTTTATTAATCCTTTTTGCTATATCAGCATCTTCTCGCACCAAAATCATGCCACCTCGTGGGCCGCGGAGCGTCTTATGTGTAGTGGTGGTGATAACATCAAAACCATAATCAAAAGGATTCTTCACCACTCCCCCTGCAATCAGTCCAGCAATATGGGCCATATCTGCAACCGCATATGCTCCCACTTCTTTTGCAATCTCCGCAAACTTCTTATAGTCCAGTTCTCGTGAGTACGCAGAGAAACCTGCAAGGATAATCTTTGGCTTGTGTTCAAGCGCAACTGCGCGTAATTCATCGTAGTCTATTTCACCAGTATCAACATCTTTCATTTTGTACCGTACAAAGTTGAATACTTTATTGATACTCGTAGTTGGATGCCCGTGTGTAAGATGTCCGCCATGAGAAAGATCCATACCAAGAACCGTATCTCCTGGCTCCATAAGTGCAAAGTACATCGCCACATTCGCGGGCGCCCCTGAGTGAGGTTGTACGTTTGCATACTTGCAGCCAAACAGCTTGCAGGCACGCTCAATAGCAATAGTCTCCACTATGTCAGTATAATCTTGTCCTCCGTAATACCGTTTCCCTGGGTACCCTTCTGAGTACTTATTAGTCAGTACTGAACCATTTGCTTCACGCACAGCTTTTGACACGTAGTTTTCGCTTGGAATAAGTTCAATACCAGTTGCTTCACGAGCTTCTTCGCCCATAATTGCTTCATAAATCTCGTTATCCTGCTCTTTAATGTAATTGTATTCACCCATGATGATTTATTTAAAAGAAATAATGTCTACCCATTAATATAAGTATCGTCAAAAACAATACTCCTTAAATGAGTTCTCCAAGTTGCCTTTGTATGTAATCAGAAGGATACAACATATCTATAAATGCTTCTTAACTACCTTGTAGACTTCTTCATGAATATCTTCTCGCGTACGCAACGCATTCCCCTCACCCATACACTGCACGGTCACCCATTGATCCCTCGAAGACGAGAGGTACTTAGCACACTCAGCCACTTTCTTTTGATGGTCTTTATCTGATTCTGCCATATCTGCAACCTTCGCACCAATACCCACAACATACTCAAGTAGCTTTTGACTTTTATCAGGCGGCATATCAAGATATACAGTAAGATCTGGCCGAGGCATACCAAAAATCTCATACTCCACGTGGTCAAGCCATCGTAAAAATTCCTCACGTCTATCTGGGTCATTAATCTTTGCACCTTGGTGCAACATGTTTGCACTTACATATCGGTCTAGGATAATTACTCGTCCTTCCTCAACCCATTGAAGTAGTTCGTTTTTAGATTCGTATCGATCTGCTGCATAGAGCGTTGCTGCAATCTTTGGATCAAGTAATAAAAAATTTCCGTGTTCCCCGTCAAGACATTCCCGGATAAGGTGTCCAAAAGTATTTTGGTGGTATCGAGGAAAATCGAGCTTACCAACTGGTATACCATCATTTACTAAATGCCTCATCAATAAGTCTGCCTGCGTTGCCTTTCCGACATTATCCCCTCCGTCTATAACAATAATTTGTGCCTTTTTCATAATACTCTTATTATCTACTATCTCCGCTTCCGTGCAACTCTTTACGGTCCATACGTGAATATAACTTATCTATATTCATCTGTGCTACCGATTCCATGTCGAGATTGAATTCTGTTGCAATCTGGGCTATGTACCACAATATGTCGCCCATTTCTTTTGCGAGATCGTTTTTTTGTTCTTCTGACAGGTTCTTAACTGATGTAAAATTCTCATCCCTGATGAACTTTTTTACCTTATCTGCAACCTCGCCTGCCTCACCCGCAATACCTAGTGCTAGATACGGTAAATTATCTCCAAGATTAGGATATATGGCAGTCACACGTGATTTTTCCTGGTATTCCTTGAAATTCATGGTCGTATTATATCACTAATTGCTCCGAGCGAATAAAGGCGGTACCATGTATATATTATGATCATGAAACCATACAATGCACGTACTCCAGATGAGCAGTACAAAAACCTATTAGCAGAAATTTTAGAAAAAGGTATCCGCTCTAAAAGCCAAGCGGGCACCACAACAGAGACTCCAGACGGAACTGACTGCATCACTCTCTTTGGGGCAACTCCGATGCGATTCGACCTGTCTAATGGATTCCCAATGATTACCGAGAGAAGTGTCAAAGGCTTCTGGAAGCAAGCAGTGGGTGAAATTATCGGCTTTATGAACGGTGCGAGGACTCAAGAAGAACTTGAGTCATACGGATGTAAGTTCTGGAAAAACTTTGTCACACCAGAAAAGTGTGCCAAGCGTGGACTCGAAGCTGGTGACCTTGGTCCTGGTTCATACGGTGCAGCTTTTCATGACTTCCCTACAGCTGAGGGAGAGTCATATAACCAATTCAAAAACATTGTTGAACAAATTGCATTTAAGCCACACTTAAAAACACACTTCATCTCTCCATGGATTCCCCAGTACACTATTCGTGGTGAAGGAAAACAGCAAAAGGTGGTGGTATGCCCATGTCATGGGTGGCTTCATATTCGGATCCTAAACAACAAGCTCTATCTTCACATGTACCAACGTTCAGGTGACGTCCCTATTGGTGTCCCATCAAACATGATGCAGTACGCAGCCCTCACCATGATGCTTGCCCAAGTTACTGGCTATGAAGCAGGAGAATACATCCATACTATTTCTGATGCACATATATATGTAGACCAGATTCCTGCTGTAGAAGAAATCATCAAACGTGAGACACACCGCTTCCCTACTATGATGCTAAAGAACCCAACCAAGGACCTCTTTGAGTTCCGTGTGGAAGACTTTGAGCTTGGCGGTGACTATGAGTCAGGCGCACCAGTAAAAGATATCCCTGTAGCTATTTAATTTATGTCTGGTTTTTCAAAAGCTGGTCTTGACCATACTGAAGCACGTACTGACGAACAAAAGGATCTCATGCAACAAATTGAAGCTGATGGCGTTTGTCCTTTCTGCGCAGAGCATTTTGCTAAGTACCATCCAAAACCAATCCTGAAAGAAACTGATACTTGGTTTGTAACTACCAACATGAGCCCATACGAAGGAACTGATTATCACTTCTTATTCGTCTACAAACCAAAACATACAAACTCCCCTACTGACATGACCCCAGAAGAAGGGGCAGAATTGTTTACTCTCATACAAGATACAATTGCCGAACATAACCTTCCTGGTGGTGGTTTTTTTATGCGCTTTGGTGAAGGCGGATACAATGGAAGCAGTGTTGAACACCTCCATGCCCACCTTATCGTAGGGCAGAAAAAATCAGAAAACACTGAGGGGCTCAAGGTAAAGCTTGGATATAAAAATAAGTCATAAACACTCCAACAAAGATAA
>JBLIMJ010000021.1:0-11996 GCA_047638595.1 Acidimicrobiales bacterium | reverse complement strand
AGTACTAGATGTTGAGTAGTATCTATATTTTTACCTTTCTCTTGCGCGTACGCACCCCATAGTAGAAATACGATATGTTCTTTTTGGTCAGAAATCTTTTGTATAATAGTGTCTGTAAAAGTTTCCCAGCCAAGTTTCTGATGAGAACCAGCATTGTTTTCTTCTACAGTCAGCGTTGCATTGAGTAAGAGGACTCCTTGATCTGCCCAGTGTTCTAAATTACCTGAAACAGGAATACCACAATTAATACTAGTATTAATTGTGGTGTTTATTTCTTTATAAATATTTTGTAGTGAAGGTGGTATTTGAATTCCATCAGGCACAGAAAATGAAAGTCCATGAGCTTGTCCTTTTCCATGATAGGGATCTTGACCAAGAATTACCACCTTTAATTTTTCGAAAGAGCACTGCTCAAATGCATTAAAAATAAGTTCCTTAGGAGGGAATATGGTAGCGTCTGAAAGGTAGGCTTCGCCCACCTTTCCAAGGAGCTTCTTGAAGTAATCCATTTCAAATTCATCCCCAAGTACTTCCCTCCAAGATTCTTCTATTTGTACGTTCATTTGTGCTAGTGTAGCAAAATTATTGGTGGATACTACAATCTAAAAAAACTCATGCTGTGCTACTATCGATACTAATGAAAAGCTTTTTTGATATTTCGTGGCAGTCTGCAAGACTGTGGTATGACAGAGATGCTGCTGGTATGGCTGCGACAGTGTCGTACTACGTACTATTTGCAATCGCGCCATTGCTACTACTTACAGTCGTCAGCAGCAGTTTTTTGTATGGTAGAGACTTTGTGGTATGGACACTCAATCAGTGGGGAAGTGTGCTCGGTCCAGAGGTTCTCGTTCTGTTGCAAGATGCGGTGCGAAATCTAGAGGTACTTTCCGATGGGTTTGGTATTCCGATTGTGGGGATAATATTCTTCTCAAGCATGGTAGTGGTGATGTTTAATACTTTCACTACAGGTCTGAATCATTTATGGGGAATACCTGATAGAGGCTTTAAAGTATGGCTTCGTAAAAGCGCACATTCTGTCGTGTTTATTATAGCGTTTGAGGCATGTCTACTATTCCTCGTTGGTTTAGATAAAATTCTTTCTTCTTTAATAATTGCGTCTGATATACCCAGTCTCATTATTGTAAAGTCAGGCATTTTTGTAGTGGCTACAGCAGTTTTATTTAGTTTTGCATTTGGAATATTGCCTTCGAAAAGCCCAAGTAGATATGCGCGGCTATGTGGAGGTTTTGTTGCAAGTTCATTATTTTTAGTTGCAAAGTCGTTAGTTGCTTGGTATGTCGGGACAACACCTATCCCAGGACTCTTTGGAGCTGCCGGTTTGATATTGATTCTCTTAATGTGGGTGTATGTTTCAGTCGCCGTAATCTACTACGGAGCTGCCTTTGCGCATATCCTAGATAAAAAACGATAATTCTCTCAGGTATACTGTACGTATGTTAATTGTAGATGTAGAAGCATCGGGGACTAATTATCAGAAACACTCTATTGTATCAATCGGTGCGGTGGACTTTGATAATCCAGAGAATCGATTTTATGAGGAGTGCAAGATATGGGAGAATGCACACATTATGGAAGGAGCGCTTGAAGTGAATGGTTTTACCGAAGCTGAAATAACCGACCCCTCAAAACAAACTGAAGCTGAGATTGTAGAAAAATTTATAACTTGGTCGCGAACTTTTACCGACCGTACCCTTACCGGACAAAATATATCCTTTGATCGAGATTTCCTACGTGCAGGTGCACAGCGAGCGGGACTTAATTGGGACTTTGCGTATCGCACCATTGATACACATTCGTTATGCTGGATGCATATTGTTAAACGAGGAAATAAGCCGCCTGTAGATACGGAACATAAACGATCCAACCTCGATTTAAACGCAGTACTTGGTTATTGTGGTATACCAGATGAACCTAACCCTCATAATGCGCTGACAGGCGCCCTGTGCCACGCTGAGGTTACCTCTCGACTTTTGTATGACAAAAAACTATTGCCTGAGTTTGAACATCTTGATATTCCTTGGACTAGGTGAGTTTAAAAACAAAAACGTCAGTACGCACTGACGTTTTTGTTTTAGAATAAGGCAATTGATATCATTACAAAAATAAGAAAGAAACCAGCAGTTAACACAGCACCTGCTGCCATGTCCTTACTTTTGCCTATTTCGTCATGTTTTTCAGGGTGCATTTTGTCTAGCGCTGCTTCAAATGATGAGTTTTGTAATTCGGTTATAAGAATCAGTGTGTAAGCAAGACCGAGGAAAAGTATATCGATTTTTTCCAGAGGCCATTTATACGCTACAAAAAGTAGTATGATAGTACCAATACCGTAAAATTGTTGTCGATAACTTCTATCAGTTTTTAACGCAATCTTTATACCTGAAATTGCATAGGTAAACCTTTGTAAGAATGTTTTAAGCATCTTCAAATTATACATTAAAAGTTTTGGTACCGTGGGCAACTCGTGTCAGTTTATGTTGCTGCCATGATAAAATAAACTCAATATGCCAAAAAAAATGACGCGAAAAACAGAAGCGAAGAAAAAGAAGATTGAAAACTGTCGTGTTGTCACTGACCTATTAGATGTGAACGGTGACGCTATTGAATCATGGCGGGTATTTCGTATCATGTCAGAGTTTGTTATGGGGTTTGAACTTTTGCGTAAGCAAGGTCTCGCGGTAAGTTTTTATGGAAGTGCTCGCACAAAGCCAGGAGACCAGTACTACAAGCAGGCAGAAGAACTTGCTGCACAACTAGCAAAGAAAAAAGGCTTTACCGTCATTACCGGAGGTGGACCCGGAATCATGGAGGCAGGTAACGTAGGTGCATTTAAAGTGGGTGGGCAGTCAATTGGACTGAACATTGAATTACCTTTCGAACAAAAAATGAATCCATACACAACTGACTCATTGGACTTCGACTTCTTCTTTTCACGAAAAGTTATGTTGGCTTTTGCATCAGAAGTGTACGTGTATTTCCCTGGAGGATTTGGAACGATGGATGAGCTCTTTGAAATGATGACGCTCATCCAGACAAAGAAAATTGAACGAATTCCTATCGTGCTATACGGAAAGGATTTCTGGGATCCAATGGTGGATTTCTTTAAGAAAACGATGCTTAAGCAATATAAGACCATTAGTAAAGAAGATTTGGACTTGTTCCAGGTTGTTGATTCTGTAGATGAAGCCTATAAGTACATTGTAAAGGTATCCAAAGGTAAAAATGTAAGACAAATATAATCATGGGTGTGCACAGGCAGACATTAGAGACCTTTGATCTTTCCTCTATTCCTGATCTGGATGTTGTTGTGCTAGGTGCATTGGAACTGTTTGCAGATACGGAACTCCCTAAGCTCGATTTTTCTCACCTTAAGAAACCCTTGGTGCTCGGGAGTGTGAATGCGTATATGACAGCGCAAATCGTATTCGCTGATACTCCTGCAGTTTTTGCAGATGAAGCTTCATATAAAGAGACGTCTGCCAAAACTGATGACATCGATGGTGTTGTCGTTTTTAGTGCTTCAGGCAGTAAACATGCAGTTGCAATGGTAAAAGATATGCTTCAAGAAGGACTTGAAGTGCACTTAGTTACTAATACCCCTGGTTCGCTAGCTGGTGAGTTATTGTCCTCCGAGTTTGTACACGTATTCCCAAAGAATCGGGAACCGTATACGTATAATACTTCAACATACCTCAGCACAATTCTAGGCAGAACTGGAGAGGATGCAGTAGCGATTAATGATTTCATTATGAAGGAAGTTTCACCAAAATTACTCCGCAATTTTGGTGACTATAGCGCCTACTCCATTCTTATTCCGTCACGTTTCAAACATGTTCGCGCGATGCTTCGTACTAAGTTTGATGAACTTTTTGGTCCGCACATTATTGGAAGAGTTTTTACTGATGAAGAGGTAAAACATGCAAAAACGGTAGTCACTTCTGGAAATGAACTTTTCATTAGTTTTGGTGTAGAAAATAAGTATTATGGTCTTGCAAAAAACAGACTCCAAATTCCGCTTCCAGAAAATGTTGATTATGGAGCATTACTTGCTATTAGTTATTTTGTAGTTGGACAGATTCAGAAAGCGAATCCATCGTACTTCAAAAATAATATCGAAAAATACACAAAAACTGCTTCAGAAATTTTTGATCAAGAAATCAAACCAATTGTTGAATAGTATGTCAGCAGAAAGGATATACAATAAAATACAAATTGTTGATAATAAGGATAATTTGCTTGGTGTTGAAACGTATCATGATGCAATAAGGAAATGCTGTATACGTCGTGCATCAAGGGTTATGATTATTAATGAAGCAGGGAAAGTGCTTGTCTCAAGAAGAAGCGAACATATTTCAAAACCTCTACTCCTCGATAATTCTGCTGCTGGGCATGTAGATGAGGGGGAAGGATACTACGAGGCTGCTTTACGAGAGCTCGAAGAGGAATTAGGAATTTCAGGATATGAACTGGAGGAAATAGCAATTTCTTATAGGTCTGTTGATTTTTTCATATCTTTATATCGTCTTGTAGTTCCTAATGATGTAAAAATAAATATAGATCCACATGAAGTAAAAGAAATATATTGGATGGATGTAACGGAGATTGACTCGCTGATTGTGGATAAGCAGGAAGAATGTACGACTTCTCTTGTAGAAGTCTGGACTCAATTTAGAGATAAGCTGATACAATAGAGATACTATGAGTTACGTACTTTTTGATATAGGAGGGAGTTATACGCGTGTTGCAGTGTCTGAAGACTTGAAGACCTTTAGTGACCCTGTTCGGTTTAAGACTCCAAAGAAATTTGATGACGGAGTAAAAGAAATAGTGAGTGCTGCAAAGAAAAGTGGGGCAGGTCAGATACGGTGTATTGCTGGTGGAGTACGCGGGGTACTTAACGAAGATAAGTCAGAAATTGTACACGATAAAATCCTTAGTGACTGGATTGAAAAACCGCTTACCAAAACATTGAAAAAAGAACTCAATGCGGAAGTGTATATGGAAAATGATGCGGCTTTGGCAGGTGTGGGAGAATCTGTCTATGGAGCTGGTGCAGGAAGTGAGATTGTGGTGTACCACACTGTCAGTACTGGAGTCGGTGGAGCTAAAATTGAAAATGGAGAGATTGATGACTACCGTAATGGTTTTGAACCTGGACATCAGATACTTGATATTGATCATACTATTTTAGGAGAGGATGTTGAACCGACGCTTGAAAACCTTATCTCTGGTGCAGCTTTAGAAAAACGGATGGGTATAAAGCCGACTGATATCCCACAAGATGATGCTGTCTGGGATCAGCTCGCGTTGTACCTCGCACATGGGCTGCGCAACTCCATTCTCTATTGGTCACCAGACGTGATTGTGTTGGGTGGGTCTATGATTCTTGGTAATCCACGGATTCAGTTAGATAACATCATTGAACATACCAACACTGTATTGGGCGACGTGACTGAAGCCCCACTTATTTTAGATGCGACCTTAGGAGAGGAGAGTGGTCTTTATGGAGCCATGGCCCTGCTGAGTCAAAAGGTATAAATTACGCAATCTACTGCGTTAAACTACGAAAAATATTTCTCACCGTACCATTAAGTACGACTCGAGAATATTTTTCTTGCTTGCCTTGTATCTCACGCAATTTCTACTTTTTGCAGGGTTTTGTATAAAATGTAAGTTAAGAGTATACTGGAGTTACTTAAACATTAAGACTATTTGAATATGTGGTATCTATTGATTGGGGTTTTCATTGTCATCATTTCGTTCCTCCGGGAGGTGAAACAGTATGAACGAGGTGTAGTACTTACTATGGGTAGGTTTACAGGAATTCGAAGTCCAGGGTGGAGTATTATTGTTCCTGTTTTTCAGCATATGCAAAAGGTAGATATGCGTGTGAAGGCAGTAGATGTACCTGATCAAAAAGTGATCACAAAAGACAATGTGTCTGCAAGTATTAATGCAGTGATTTACTATAAAGTCTCTGATGCCGGAAAAGCGGTGCTTGAGGTAGAGAACTACTATCATGCGGTATCTCAATTGGCACAGACGACGATGCGTAACATAGTAGGAGGTGCTGAGCTTGATGAAGTGCTTTCGCAACGCGATGAACTTTCAGCACGTATTCAGTCTATTATTGATAAAGAAACAGATGAATGGGGGATTACTGTTGAAAATGTAGAACTCAAGGACTTCTTCTTGCCGGAAGATATGGAGCGAACTATTGGTAAACAAGCAGAAGCTGAGCGTGAACGGCGATCAGTTATTATTAAAGCAGAAGGGGAGGTTGCTGCTGCTGAAAACATGGCAAAAGCGGCAACGATGCTCTCAGCGGCACCTGGGGCGCTACACTTACGTACATTACAGTCACTTAATGACTTGTCTTCTGACCAGTCGAATACTGTGGTGTTTGCTGTACCGATAGAACTTCTTCGTGCAGTAGAATCTGCAAAAGATTGGATGGATGTCTCTACAATGAATAATATGCATAAGAAGTAGAGTTTATCTGTATATAGCAGTAGAAATAATAAAAGCGCGACCCTAGAGTCGCGCTTTTATTATTTCTCTGTACCTACAACGTTACACCCAATTTTGTTAAGAACTCCTTAAGTTCTGTTCCAGCAATTTTTCTGTACTGGTTTGGTTTAAGTGTACCTAGCTCAATATTTAGGATGCTCACCCGTTTGAGGTCCTGTACCTGGTAACCAATTGCAGCACACATGCGCCGGATTTGATGCTTTTTACCTTCGGTTAACGTAATGGTTAAACGGCGCGCATTTTTGGGATTTTTGACTGCACTTGCTGTCTTAGTTACATATCCTTCAATATTCACACCATTTTTAACACCGTTAACGAGGATGCTTGTTACATTTTTATCTACGGTGACATCGTACACCTTTGGTATGTTCATACTTGAGTCGAGCATTGGTTTTGTGATACGTCCATCGTTACTGAGAATAATCAGACCTTCAGAATCCTTATCCAGACGTCCAACAGGACTTACATCAGTAATTTGATAGTCTTTCTTCATTCGTGTGGCGATGTCAGTCTCGCCCATAGAAGGAGAGTGGGTAATGATGCCGCGTCCCTTGTAATACGCAAGATATTTTTTTTCTTTGGTTTTTCCAGCAAGTTCTACTATATCGTTTTCTTCAATCTTCTGTCCGATAACTGCCTTCTTTCCGTTAATAAGAATAAGCCCTTTATCAATAAGAGTGTCAGCTTCACGACGTGATGCCCATCCTTTGTTGGCTACATATTTGTTGATGCGCATTGGAAATTCCATAAATAATTAGTATGACTTGTTATTGCGCGCAATTATGCTAGTATTTGCGTTCTATGTCAACTAACAGAGAACATATCGGGGCACATTATGACGTCATCGTTATTGGTGGAGGCGCTTCAGGGATGATGGCTGCTGGTCGCGCTGCTGAGCGTGGCAAGCGTGTTTTACTGGTGGATAAGAATAAACAGCTTGGTAAAAAGCTTAGTACTACCGGTGGAGGTCGGTGTAATATTCTCAATGCTGAGACTGATACTCGAAAGCTACTTGATAAATATGGTGATGCAGCAAAGTTTCTCCATTCACCATTTGCACAACATGGCATGGAAGATTCTCGAGAATTCTTTGAGTCACGTGGTCTACCAATTGTCGTTGAAGCTCGAAAGCGCGCTTTTCCAGAGTCACAAGATGCTACCGACGTAACACAACTCCTTAAAACGTTCGTTGGAAAAAATGGGGTGACGCTTCGTCTGAGTACAAAGGTACAAGGATTCATTAAAGATGATGACGGGAAACTTATTGGTATTGAAACCAGCAGAGAATCTTTTTCTGGTGATTCTTTCATCTTAGCAACGGGTGGTTCAGCAAAAGCTGAGACAGGTGCCAGTAGCGAAGGAGTAGAATGGCTGACGGAGTTTGGTCACAAGGTATTCGACCCGAATCCAAACATCGTACCACTGAAGGTTGATGAACAATGGGTAAAGGATATATCTGGAGTGACACTCTCCTTTATGAAAATTACCTTTAGTGATCACCAAAACTCAAAGAAAACTAGATTTTCACGTACGGGTAAAATTCTCTTCACTCATTTTGGTTTGTCAGGACCGTTGATTCTCAATGCTGCACACGAGGTGAAGAAACTGCTGCATCACGGACATGTGAATGCAACTATTGATATGTATCCAGATACAGATATTGGCACATTGAGGAATCGAGTACTGGAAGTATTTAATATAAATAAAAATAAAGAACTCCGTAATGTACTGAAGGAGTTTGTCCCACACGGCATGACTGATGCAGTTGCAGCACAGCTTGATAAAGATCTTCAAACAATGCGCGTACACAGTGTTGGTAAAGAAGAACGACACGAACTAGTTGAACGACTTAAAGCAATGCCCGTAACTATTACAGGAACTATGGGTCTTGATTGGGCGGTGATTTCTGACGGAGGAGTTGAAGTGTCTGAAGTAGACACAAAAACAATGCGGTCAAAGAAAATTGAGAATCTGTATCTCACTGGTGATGTGCTACACGTTAACCGACCATCTGGTGGATTCAGTCTTCAGTTGTGCTGGACTACAGGGTGGGTAGCGGGAAATAGTGTGTAAATACATAATTAAAAAGCACGGATGCCACAGGCATCCGTGCTTTTAAATTTCTCATCTATCTATCTATCTATCTATCTATTTAAACCTACCTTGCCTGTCACATAGTTTGAGAGCTCGTAGTTATTGAGTTCACGTTGTTCTTGTGAACTATCGCTAGATTCTACAATAAACGGAAGTTTGTCCACCTGGAGGGCATATTTTGCCTTTGGATCGTCTGCATCTAAGGTCAGTACTACAAAAAGTGTAAAGTTAGCACGGTGTCCTGCTCCAATCTTATACATATTATTAACTATTGGGGCATCGCTGAGTATGAGACCAACTGCAGTACCATCGGTGGGAGTACCATTTGTACTTGAGATAAAAGAATATCCAACACTTTGGATGTCTTGAGTATCAGCAAAAGCGAGATTTCGCTGTGTAGTAATAGGGAGATAAACATCCCGGTTGGCCAACCCAAAGTTGTAGGTTACTGAATATAAAGCAGTTTGGTCGGTTACTTTTGTTACCGTCTGGTCTGTTGTGTAGTATCCAAAGGTTGTTAGTGGAGTACACAGTATTAAAATTGTCAGAGCGAAGCCTGAAAGTGAAATATTTCTTGTCATCATGCGTATAGTTTAACGTAGCATACACAATCTGCAAAACGTGCAGTCATATCTAAACTATCGTAGGATAGTGTTGATGCAACAAGATCTCAATCATATGAATGACGAAGAAATAGTTTCCATGGCACTGCGCGATAAAGCGTTTTTTGCACACATTGTCTTACGCTATGAAGACAAGCTTTCTCGCTATATCCTGCGTCTAGGTATTCGCAATGCTGAAGATAGACAAGACGTTTTACAGGAAATTTTTATAAAGATATATAAAAATTTAAATGGGTTTGATACGTCACTTTCGTTTTCTTCGTGGGTATATCGTATTGCACACAACGAAGCAATTTCATCATATAGAAAGAAAAATGTTCGTCCTGAAGGACACTTGATTGAAGAGGGGAATGAACGGGTTGCACGTGAACTGGCTTACGGGGATGGTGCTGAAAAGCAGTTTGATGAAAAAATAAATGCAACAGAAGTGTATCGAGCATTAAGTCTCGTGGATACAAGGTACAAGGACGCACTTATTTTAAGATTCTTTGAACATAAAGAGTATGAAGAAATTTCGGACATTCTAAAAATTCCCATAGGCTCTGTAGGGACATTGCTTCATCGAGGAAAAAAACAGTTGCAAGAAAAGCTTGATACCAGACAACTTCATATATGATACCTAAAGAAATAAAACAGAATAATAATGAGAAATCAACACTTTCAGCATCCGTGCTGGAACGTATTGAGAATGAAAATGTATCCCCTCGTTCTCGATGGATCTTTGAGTGTATGAATTATGGAGTATGGATGGCTTGGGCGGCTTCTCTTGTTTTTGGAGCAATTTCAGTTGCGGTGCTTATTTACGTTGGAGATCATACCCGTTTTGCATTATTTGAAGCTACACATGACACCCCTCTGTCATTTTTTGCTGAAGTGTTGCCGTACATATGGATAATAACCTTTATTGGTATGGGTTCATTGGCATACTTCAACATGCGCCACACTAAGTGTGGATACCGATACCCTATGTGGCAATTAATGATTAGTAGTGTGGTACTGAGCGCCATGGGGGGAGTAATATTGAATGTATTTGGAGTGGGGTATCTCATTGATACACAGTTAGATAAGCGTATGCCTACATATAGGTCTCTTGAACATGCTGAGGAACGGATGTGGCAGAATGCGGCAGAAGGAAGACTACTAGGAGTATTTACTTCTATGGATCAAGCAGATGAGATGTATCTATTCATTGATACAGAAGATACACAGTGGAGCATAGAAACGACAGAATTACGTGACGAAGATAGGAAAATACTTAGTTCAAGGAATACTGTACGGATACTTGGTACTACCACAGACGCTCAGGCAAAAATCTTTCATGCATGCGGTGTATTTCCATGGATGTTTGATAAAGATGTATCAGTACGAGATATGAGAAAAGACAGGAGAGTATTTGTGGAACGAATGTATGAACATATGGAAGCACAAGAGAGGTTAAGTACATTAGAAAACGAAGTGTTTTCCAAAGACAAACGGAAACCTTTTAAAGAAGGTATCTGTGCAGATATTGCTGTTGTGAAGAGAATGAAGTTTTAATTATTTCCTACGGTAGATGTTGTTTTCTGAAGTGATGAGACCTTTTATTTCCATTTGCATGAGTAAGGAATTGGCCTCATGAGGCAGGAGACTGCACATGCGCATGAGTGTATCGGTGTCAGTAGGTTCGTGGAGGTAGGTGAGAATCTTTTTTTCTAATTCGGTCAGGTCAGAAGGAACCTCAAAAAGCGAAGCTTTTTGAGGTTCCTTCTCAGGGTCAATTCCTAATGCATAGAGTATGTCCTTTGCTTCAGTCACAGGGGTTGCTCCAAGTTTTAAAAATTGATGAGTGCCAGCACAGTTGCCAGAAAAAATATTACCAGGGACAACCAAAACTTCTCGGTTATAGTCGGTTGCCATACGTGCAGTAATGAGTGTCCCTGATTTTTCAGTTGCTTCTATCATGAGTGTTGCGTGGGCAATGCCTGCCATGATGCGATTACGTTGCGTAAACGACCATTTGGTTGCAGTGAAGGTGGGTTCGAATTCTGAAAGTAAGCCACCATTATGTTCAAGAATTTGTTTTGCTAGACCTTTGTGTCGTGCGGGATAGATGACTGTGTCATCTACCCCGCTTCCAGGTACTGCAAGCGTATAGAGGTCATGTCGTAGTGCTGCTTCATGTGAAATAGAATCGACACCAAGTGCCAATCCAGAAACGATTCCTATATTAAAACCCTTAAGGCCTCCAATGAGATGCTCGATGACCTGCTTCCCGTAGGTGGAATATTTTCGTGAACCTACAACGGCTAAAAGTTTCATGTCGGTAGGTGGAAGTTGACCACGATAATTCAGTGATTTTGGCACCTGAGGAATTTCCCGCAAGAGTGAAGGAAATTCTTCAGGTGTCACTTCGTGTATCGGAAAGGACATATAATAAAATAGTATCATGATGAAGTGAAGAAAGGCTGCTTAATAGATGTCCCTTTTCTTTTTATATATTCAATGTATTGTATAATCCTTAAGTTACTAAGCTTTAAAAATAGTTATGTTAGATATTAAATTCATTCGAGAGAATCTGGACATCGTGAAGATGGCCGCAACAAAAAAACATATTACAATCGATTTAGATCGTCTTGTTTCGGTTGATGATTCACGGCGAGAATTGATGTCGGCACTTGAGACTAAAAAAGCTGAACAAAACAAAACCTCAACAGAGATTGCAGGAGCGTCTGATAACGTCATCCGCCA
>JBLIMJ010000020.1:0-12384 GCA_047638595.1 Acidimicrobiales bacterium | reverse complement strand
CACCTCTCCACGCCTAGCAACTAGAGAAAATTTTCGCTTTATTGAAGCTGGGAATGCTGTTTGTAAAATAAAAGAATACCACAATTAATACTAGTATTAATTGTGGTATTAATTCTGAAGGGAGATGTAAGATAGTGGAAAACACCCTGCAAGCTTTTCTTGCGGGGTGTTTTCCACTTACGTTATACGTTGTTTTGGTGGGTTAGACCTATAATAAGAGTATGGCTGAAGGGATTCCAAAGCAGTTTACTTCACCAGAAGAGGAGATTGCATATTTACGACAACAAATCGCTGATAAAGAGCGAGGTCTTCTTGATCGTGCACCAGAGGCAGATCCTGTGGAAGTGGAAACAGTTGCCAAGCAAGAGGTGCTTGAGTACGGTACGTTTACCCCAAACGTGGTCCTCGCTGAAGAACACCAGATGGAAGAAGTGAATGTAGTAGCACACGCGGAGCAGGTTGATGGAGCAATGGATCCAGTGGAAGAAGTAGTACAGCTTGCCTTGGAAAAAGGTATTCGTAATGCACTTTCGGTTATGGAAAAAAGTAGTTCACCGTTTGCTACCGACGAAGTGCATCGTCGTTTGGTTGAACTTATTAAAGAGGGGACTCAAGTACAAGACTTGAAAGAAGATGTCCCTCCGTGGCAAGTACTACACACCACTCTCTTTGAAGTAAAGCTTCCTGAAGAAGGAGAGCAAGATGGTCAAGATCGCCCGCTGGCTGAACTTTTTGGAATGATGGAACAGTTTTACTCTGGAATGCAAACCATTGGACGGCAGAAAAAGGGTCAACATTATGTACTGGAAGTAGCTTCGCCTGAAGGAAGTGACCATATTATTTTTTATGTTGCAATTCCCAATGAGTTCATTGATCTTTTCCAGAAACAAATCCTCTCACTCTACCCCGATGTGGTTCTAACTGAGCAAAAACATGACTACAACATATTTGTAGAGGGAGGGTCTTCGCATGTTGCTGTAGCACAGTTAGGCAAACACCATGTGTACCCGATTCGTGGAAAGGACACGTTTGAGACTGATCCGTTCGCAGTACTTTTAAATGCATTTTCTAAGATTGAAAAAGAGGGAGGAGGTGCAGCACTACAGGTTGTGATTCAGTCAGCGACTCAAAAGTATATGCATGCATATGAGGGAATTATAAAGCGGGTACGAGATGGCGTTCATGTAAAAGATGCGGTTACCCGGGCGTCTTTTAGTGGTGAGGCACTTTTGGCTGTACGAGACATGATGAGAACTTCAGTAAAGAAAGATGAAGATACATTGTCTACTCATGATGTTGATCAAGCTGCATTAGAGGTTTTTTCTGAAAAAATTACTACACCGATTGTTGAGACAAATATTCGTATTGCAGTTTCAGCAAAAACTGAACAACGGGCAAAGCAGATTCTCACCGAGATTGAATCCACCTTTAATCAGTTTGAGCACACACAAGGAAATAAGATAACGTTCACGCATCTTAATGGAAAAGCGCTCCAGCGTGAGATAAAAGCCTTCTCATTTCGAGAATTTTTAACCGGGCGGCTTTTGCCGCTGTCGTTGTCTGAGTTAACGACCATTCTCCATTTTCCTGCTGATGGCATCGACTCTTCTCCTGAATTTAAACAGTCTCGTGCCAAAACTGCAGCAGCACCAGCGGAGATGCCTCATGAAGGAACATTGCTTGGTATTAACGATCATCGGGGAATTACCAAAGAGATATTTATTTCAGAAGAAGATCGACTGCGCCATTTCTATATCATCGGACAGACTGGTACCGGTAAGACGGTACTCATGAAGAATATGATTATTCAGGATATTGAGCGTGGTGCCGGAGTCTGTATGATCGATCCGCATGGAACTGACATAGAAGATGTTATCAGTGCCATTCCTCCCGAGAGAGAGCAGGACGTTATCTACTTTGATCCATCACGTATGGATAGAGTGGTTGGGTTTAACATGCTTGAGTACGACATTAACAAACCTGAACAAAAGACTTTTGTAGTCAATGAACTCTTTTCAATATTCCAAAAACTCTACGGTGGAAATCCGGAATCCATGGGGCCAATGTTTGAACAATACTTTAGAAATGCAACCCTGTTGGTAATGGAAGACCCAGATAGCGGTAGTACCCTTATGGATATTTCTCGGGTGATGGTTGATGCAAAATATCGGCGTATGAAGCTGGAGAAAGCAACGAATCCTGTAGTGGTCCAGTTCTGGACAGAGATTGCTACAAAGGCAGGAGGGGAGGCGTCTCTTGAAAACATCGTTCCGTACATCGTTTCTAAATTCGATGTATTTACCGCAAATGACTACATGCGGCCGATTATTGGACAGCAGAAGTCTGCGTTTGACTTCCGTCAGGTGATGGATGAAAAGAAGATCCTTTTGATTAACTTGTCTAAGGGTCGTCTGGGAGAAATCAACGCAAACCTTATCGGTATGATTATGGTTGGTAAGATTCTTATGGCTGCACTTTCACGTGTAGATGACCCTACTAAGAGTTTTCCCGACTTCTACCTACACATGGATGAATTCCAGAACGTATCTACAAACTCTATCTCAGCAATTCTTTCTGAAGCGCGTAAGTACAAGCTCGGGTTGACGGTCGCACACCAGTTTATTGCGCAGCTTGATGAAGGTATCAAGGATGCCGTGTTTGGAAACGTCGGGTCTATGGCGGCATTCAGAGTTGGTCCTGAGGATTCACAGTTCTTGGAGCATCAGTTTAGTCCTACGTTTGACAGTAGTGACCTTATGAACGTACCAAACTGGAATGCATACCTGAAGGTACTTGCCAACGGAACACCGACTAAGCCTTTTAGTGTAGAAACTGTTCCTCCTCGAGAAACTGATCATACACGTGTACAGAGGATAATTGAGATGAGTTACCAAAAATACGGACGCCCTCGTGAGGAAGTAGAGGCTGAAATTGCGCAACGATACGTAAAGGAAACATCCCCAAAAGATGATCCGTTTGGTATGATGTAGCTTTATATATGTTTGAACTCTTTAAAAAAGAAATACCCCAAGCACCCCCTGACTCTGGTAGAGAAGGTGGTAGACTTTCGTCTACACAGAGACGTGCAGAAAAAAATAAACGTTTACAACGTCAAACGGCGCGAACGGTCCCTGATGATTTAACTGAGGTCCCGAAACGAGAATATAATACAAACGCAACCAAACCTCAGGGTGCCCCTTCAATGAATGGAGCAGGTAAAGGAAATGGAACTATTAAAGATTTTTCTGCATTAGGAAAAGGGTTGCAAAAACGAGAAATTCCGCAAGCACCTTCTGGAGAAACTATCATACCTCCCCCCGAAGTACCTGAGCTAACGCTAGTGCACAAAATCCCGGTTAAAAGCGCAGCACCTTCCGTAGAGATAACACCTCCAGTAACCAATGGTGAAGATATAAAAGGTTTTCCAAATAATAAAGCAGAAGAACAAGCTTTAGACGCTGCAGTTGATAAAAAATTGATGTCAGATGATTTTGGTGAAGGAAATGAAGCTGTAAAACGTGCAATTGCTGATCATAGCGTAGCAATTAAAGGAGATGTGACCGTGGGCGACAATTTTTCAGGACAGATTGTCGGGCACGGTAATTCCATTGGTGGAAATATTGAAATGAATCGGACTGCAGGAGCTTCTGAAATTGTCGGGAGATCTGTTGACTCAACTGAAATAGAAAAAGAGACAGAAATAGAGGTGGAGGAAAGTGATACTCAAGAGGTAGAGTTTAATCTGTCAGAAGAAATTGAAGGCATACTCAATCATTTAAAATACAAAGATTCTGCATTACTCGTTAAAGAAAATGGTCAATATAGGCAGCTCACTGCAGTTCATAAGGAAATTCATGAAATCCTGAAAACACAAGGATATAAAAAGGAAAATCTAGACAAGCTGTTTAAAAAAGCGATCAATCCGGTGATTGATAACTTGAGTGGAGTATTTGATACATTGGTTGAGAAAACCGTTAATGAAGATACTCATAACCTGGATACACTTACTGCTGAAGTACATAAGCAAAGTGAATGGTTAGCAACCGTTGTTTCTAACTTTGCAAGTCAGAATGAAGCCAGATCAGAAATAAAAAATCCTGACGAACAAACACAGGAAGAAATTGATACTGCCCAAGCTACCCCCACAGACTCACTAAATAAAAAGCATCGTAGAATGATTGAGGAAGCTGAGGAGAATCGTTTGACTGATGCGGATTATCTAGAAATTGAAGAAGAGGCAAGAGAAGAAGGGTATAAAAAGAGGGAGAGAATAGTTAGTCCAGACAGTCCCCGAAATTCCCCTACGGAGACAGAGGATGTTCCTGATGATGAAAGGTTTCATACTTCAAAAGGAAGTAGTCCTGACATTGTTGATGCAGAAGTATTCGATGGACTAAGTGATTCCCTAGATGTGGAAATTACATCAGTTGAAATAGACCAAGCTGAGGTTTCTGAAGATGAGCATCTGGAAGAAGTGAGCCTCACTCCAAATACTGACATAACATTGAAATGGCTTGATAAGCTTATAAAAACTACCAAGAAACGACGTGAGTCAGTGGAAGGTCTTTCGCATGCTGATTTATATAAGACATCGGAAAGTTACAAAAATGCTCGGCTTGAGATTCAGAAGTTGCGAGCGTTACTTACTTTGAGAAAAGAAGGGAGTGATGTAGACGAAGTAGAAATACAGATGGTAAAAGAATCTTTAAAAAAGAATCTCTCTGAATTTCGTTTGGAGATTAAATCACGGGATCCCGAGGGAGAGATAACGGGTCCTGAAGTCTATACAAAAATGCAGGATGAGATTGAAGGTTTTAAAGAACGTATGTTTACGCTTTTAGAAGCCAATACATCACTACAAAACGAACCAGAGTACACAACGTACGTTGCTTCCTTAAAAAAGGTTGCCCCGCTGATGGAAGGCTTGGAAACTATGTATGAGCAATATTCTACAGTAAGGTCATCTCTGGATAGTATCGGGCGACAACTGACTGCTCTGGAACAAAAGAGAGAAGCTTCTGAATCTGAAGAAAAACCAGTTCAGAAGAATTCTCAAACTGAGCAACCTCCTGTAAATATTGAGCAAAAGGAAATACAAAAAAGTGAATACTTGGCAAACATAGATGCATTAAGAGCAGCTGTTGATGAACGATATGAACAGATAGAACCTCGAGCGCAAGAACTTGGAAAAGAGTTGCAGGAGTTGTTTACTCAAGCGAAGCAGATTCTCGAAGTTGACGGAGTGAGTTCAGATAAGTTTAGGGTGATCCTCCATACATACGCACAAAAATACGAGAAATTTATAACTGACACTGATGGTTTCTCTTTGTCTCTGGAAGAAAAAAAGAAAAACGCACTAGAGAAGCTTGATAAACAACGTGATCAGTTGTATAGCGATATCGATTCAGACCCAAGCTTGTCTGATACACAAAAAAAAGAAGAAAAGAAAAAGGTGGAAGACCAACGAAATATGGCCATCAATATACTGGCAAATGAAGATACTACTCTAGAGAAAGTATTTGAATCGATGTATGAATGGGGCGATATGAAAGACTCCTTGGCGGTAAACACTGAGAAGATATCAGGAACATCCGAACAAGAACCCAGTAATGTCATGCTGCACGGGATGCGCCTGCCAAAAGAAGGTCCTGATGGTAAGTACTCAATACCTTCCTTTGCTGGTGCATTACGAATTTGGTGGTCTTCAATCAAAGACAACGAAAAGTATAGAGAACTTGTAACTAAACAAAATGAAGTATTTGAACTCCTTAAGTATGATCGGGCCGGCGGGACATTTCCTTTTGGTTTTCCGGAGAATGGTTTGAATAAAAAAGATATAGAAAAATTAACTGTTTTGGCGATAGAGATTAATGAAATTGAAGAAAAAGTAAAATCGGATACTGCAACGACACCAGAAAACGCCTCAGAAGAGGTTGAAACTCAAGAAGATTCAGCTGGTGCAACTCAAGAGAATTCTGTTGAAACTGACTCAGATGATTCGGCTGCTGTAGGGGTAGAAGAACCAATAAGTGAACCTGCTATAGGCACACAAAAACAACCAGACCTAAATGAAGCAGCTGACAAGCTAAAGAAAGAATTGTCTGTAATGAACATGGCGGATATAGAACTTAAAGCACGTGCACTTCGCGCTGAGTACATAAATGAAAAACTTTCGTCATTGGTATCTTTGTTTAAGAAAAAGCCTCCTGAGGAATTGGGTACATTAGGAGATGGTGTCATTCAAAATACTATTGCACGAATAGAGTCTGCTTCGTCTGAATCGTCTGTTGTTCAGGAGGTGTCAGAGGCTGGACCAAAAATGTATACCGTACAGGAAAGTGACTCTATTTTTGACTATGAAGAAAATACAGACGATAAAGAACTTTCTCCTGCTTTGGAAAAAGTCCCTGCTAATAAACGCGCAGAGGTACTAAAGCTGGTACATACTGAGCTGCTTGATAATGAAAAGTGGAAGAAATTGGTTGGTATTACAGGAAATAATCCTGATGTAGTCAAATCAGGTGATATAATTAATGTTACACAGCTCGATCTTCTTATAGCTGAGATTGCTAAAAAACATAAGATTATATAATTTATGTCTACAAAACTCACAAAAGAACAATTACAAACACTGGGTATGGAAAGTATGTCCACCATGCAACGTGATGAGTTTTTATTGAAAATAGGAAAGTCTGTCTTTGATGGAGCTATAGTAAAACTGCTCCATTCACTTAGTGATGAACAAATCCACTCACTTGATTACGCAATAGAAACCAATGATTCGTTCGAATCGGTGATGCAATACCTACAGATGACCTATCCTGATTTCGCAACGTACCTAAAAGATGAACAAGAGGAGTTTACAGACTCTCTTTTCAAACAGACTTAGGATATTTTTAGAATGATTATAGAGAGTAATCCACACAGACGATACACGGTGTGTGCCGTCTGTTGTGTATACTGTATATAATATGTCAAATGTGGCAGGAGGTTCTTCATCGCAGAGTTCTTTAACGTCAACTACAGATGTTTCTTTTAATCTGCATGATGAAAAAGAAGTAATCTCACTCTTACGAAAGATTCATCAAAGCTCCCTGCAAGTTGTTGAAAAAAACGAACTTCGAGACACTGTATTTTCGTTTCGAAATGTACCAGGTGTGAAAGTAACACCTGAGCTGCAAGAAAAATTTAGTGAATATGGTTTTCTATTACGAGATGAAGCAGATAATGCAGATAATGCAGACACTGTTCCTAATACAACTGTCGTTGAAAAAGAAGTGCAAGAATCAGTAATGGGATTAAGTCGACCACAGCCGAGATTTACAGCCCTTCAAACACAGGTAGCAGAAGTACCCAAAGCAGATATGTTTGATAATACCTCTGCTCAAAATCTGCAAGCAACAGTGGATCAGATTTCTAAACCGGATAAAACTCAGGAATCTGAAGTGCAGATAGAATTAGATATACAACCTACAGTACAGACAGATGAGCCAGAAGACAAAACTAAAACTCTAGCCACAGAAGTGTCTGTAGAAACACCTGCCCCTATTGTTTTGGGTGCTGCTCCATTAGCTACACCTGAGCAAGCTGAAGCCTCCCTGCCAGAAGAAAAGCAAGCACCTTCAGTATCTGCAGAGAACAAAGCAAAAACAGCAGCACGGATTAAAGAGATTAAGTTACAAGTCAATCAGCTGGCGGGAAACCCTGTGAATCTTATTGATGTTAACAATGAAGTTGGAAGAGAGTATATGAATGCATTACTCGATGCGATGAAAGCAAACAGTGATGGTGTGCCAGACAAACTTGCTCAAGCAATGTTACGCCTTGAGACGTCGTTTGATTCTGTTAAAGAAACAATTAGTACAACAAAAAATACTCCAGAACCCACAGTTTCCGATACATTACAAACTGAGGTAAGAACTCCTGCTGTTGTAGGTGCTGACATATTATCACCTGCAATTCCGACCACTCCAGTATCGGCCGTTGGGGAAGAAGTGCCGTTTGAAGTAAAGCAAGCTTCTGCTACACTCGCTCCTGTTGCTGAATCTGTCGCAGATAAGTCTGGAGGGGCACCTTCAGGGTATGCAGCTGCATACCAGGAACGTGAAAAAGCATTTGAAGAAAAACATAGTACTTCAGTATCATTAGATAACAACCCTGTTGCAGAAAAAACAATACAGGTAGTTCCTAAACCCCCAGTACAAACACAAAAAGTGCCAGAGCCTGTCGCAAGAACTCCTGTACGCACTGCACCAGTAAATCCTATACCAGCACCACCTAAAAAAGAGGTACCTGTAAAACAGACTCAACCAACCACAATACCGAAAGCTTCAGGTTTTGTTTCTGTAGCTGTAGATAAAAAGGAAAAAGACTTAGTTACAGATAAAAAACTTGAGGAATCAGTTACCAATCAGCAGAGAGTTGCTGCTGAAGTTGCCTCTATGGATCCTTTAATGATTCCTGTTGTGAGTAATGGTTTGCAGCAACTCCTTTCAGAATGGTCCCTGTTTAAGAGTAGTGGAATTTTTGGCACAGGTCCCAGTGGTTCAGAGCATGCGCTGTATAAAAAACTTGCACCTATATCAATGACAGATATAGTTACAGGAAGGTTTGAAGGCTCAACATCTGAGATAAAGAGAAGTATTACAGATTATATGCATGGATGGCGATATGAAGAAGGTATCTTACATGACAAAGGTGAAACATTTGAACATTATCTCCGTCGCGTTATAAAACATATTTTAGAAAAACGTACTGCACCAATGCCTAAAGGAAGAGCAACAGGGCGGTAGTCCATTGGTTATTTTTGTAATAAGCACTTTTAGTAAGGCAGATTGTTGGGCAGTTTTATAGTAAGTAGACGAAAACCTTTCGTTCAAGCATAATATGCACATGAATTTACACCATGCATTGGTTAGCATTGCAGATTCTCTTGAGAATGCATCTATACCTGACGTATATAAGACACAAACAAGTGATATTACTCATATTGTATTAGACAGATTTAGTATTGATGATGCACGACAACTTTCGCAAGATGCATTGCAGAAACCAATTATGTCCAATGAGCGCGTTTTTGTGCTTGTAGTGAAAGCACTTCCTATTGAATCGCAAAACGCACTTTTGAAATTATTTGAAGAACCGCCAGAACATACTCGATTTTATTTAGTTATTCCACAAGAGGGAATGATGATTCCGACACTTAAGTCACGTGTGTCAGTCTTAGAGTCTGTGCATGGTGCTGCAGTAAAAAATGAAACATTCATTTCATTTTTGTCAGCATCTTATGCAGAACGCCTGTCTCTGATTGCTGATATCGCAAAGAAGAAAGATCTCAATATGATTGAAAGTATTATTACTGGAGCAGAAGAATATGTAGCAAAAGATGTTCAAAAAAATACACTTTTGTTAACAACAACGTTGTTTGTCCGTGATTATATTAAGACACCAGGAGCATCGTCCAAGATGCTTCTTGAGGAACTGGCACTTTCACTGCCACAAGCATAGGTCCTGTGATAGTATTAACCTTATAATTTGAATAGATATTTATGATAGATTTTGATGTGCGCGGAAAGGAGATAACAGATTGGTTGATACAAGAATATACTGGCATTCGAACGGGTCAGTCAACTCCAGCGTTGTTAGATAACATAAAGGTAGAAAGTTACGGTAGTATGATGCCTATTAATCAAATTGGCACTGTTGGTGTTGAAGATGCACGGACACTCCGTATTTCGTTATGGGATGCTGGAGGAATACCTGCAGTAGAGAAAGCATTACGAGAAGCTGATCTTGGCGTCTCTGTAGCAGCCGATTCTGCTGGTCTACGTGTTATTTTTCCAGAGCTGACTAGTGAACGACGTGTGCAGTTACTAAAACTTGCAAAAAATAAGCTTGAAGAAGCCCGAGTTTCAGTACGCAGCACACGTGACGAAATTATGAAAGATCTCGATAAACAACAGAAGGATGGGGATATAGGTGAGGATGATAAATTTACCCAAAAAGATGCAGTCCAAAACAAAGTAAACGCAATAAACACACAGTTGGAAGGACTATACACACAAAAAGAGACCGAAATTTCTCGTTAATTAATTATAGTCACATACTATGACAATCATTCTATTCTTCCTTGTTTTATTTATACTCATTCTTGTACATGAATGGGGCCACTTTATTGTCGCTAAGAAGACGGGTATGCGCGTGGATGAGTTTGGTATTGGATTCCCCCCGAAACTTTTTGGCAAAAAGTGGAACGGAACTGAATATACTTTCAACGTGTTCCCCATTGGTGGCTTTGTCAGGATTTACGGTGAAAATGCCCAAGATGCAGCGCAGGACAAATCTGAGGGTTCTAACATCGAAGATTCCTTTACCTCAAAAAGTAAGTGGGCACAGGCTGCGGTATTAATTGCGGGTGTAACTATGAACATCCTGTTCGCATGGTTACTGTTCGTTATTATTTTTATGGCAGGCCTCCCAACTGCAGTAAATGAAAATGAGGCAACCGATACTGCAGTGCTTACTGTCACACACGTGATGGATGAGGGTCCTGCAGATATTGCATCATTACCGTTAGGTGCGGAGATAACTGCAATATCTGCAGGAGAGGAGTATCAGGCACTACTAACGCCGACTTTATTTAAAGAATTTACTCAAGCGCATGGTGATACACCGTTGACTATTACGTATACGCATGGAGGTGATGAGTTTATAACGAGTATTAAACCAGAGGTGGGTATCATACTTGATGACATGGAACGACCTGCAGTAGGTGTCGCATTATCAATGATAGATACAGTACGACAGCCCATACATATGGCTTTGTACGAAGCGACAAAAGTCACCATACACTCCCTTGGTGCTATTGCTGTCGGTATTACGACACTTTTTGTAGACAGTGTTCGTGGAACCGCTGACTTCTCTGAGGTTGCAGGACCAATTGGGATCGTAGGTTTAGTGGGTGATGCGGCAGAGTTTGGGTTTACTTCACTTATGATGTTTACTGCAATTATTTCCCTGAATCTCGCTGTTATTAATATGCTACCTATTCCCGCACTTGATGGAGGTCGGTTGGTGTTTGTAGCCCTTGAAGCGGTCATGCGCCGCCCTATTAATCCTGTATGGATGTCACGAGTGAATTTTGCTGGTTTTGCGTTGTTGATGCTGCTTATGTTGGCAGTGACATGGAGTGATATTGCGAAATTGTTGTAACCCAACGAAAAACAGCTCCAATGGCGAAACTGTCTTTCGCCAGCATGGAGCTGGTGTTTACTTATTTTGTAACAGAAGGATAAGTCCTGCCAGAGCCATCGCGCTGACGAACCCAATTTCGAAAGCATTAGGTGGATCAACGAATCCCGAAATAAATTGCCCTCCGAGTATGGCTGCTAAAGAGAGTAGCAGTAAACCCCCAAATTTTTTTATTTTTTTCATCAGTAGTTTTCAACAACCTTTTCAGAATTGTTGCTCCCTGTTTAAGAACATTATATTCAAACATTAGAACATTTAACAAGGTAAGTCAATATTTTTGATTAAATTGTCAGATTGGGACAGGGAGGGTATTATAGTGAGATTATAACGGGGTAAAAAGTATATTTTTTGATACCTGTTTAGTGAGATTGTTATGAGATTGTTTAATACAAATTGCAGAAAGAATCCTGTGTGGTATGTCTAAAACAAAGGCAGAAAATTTATCTATCTAAATAAAATTATAATGAGACAATCAAAACTATTTACAAAAACGCTCAAAGAGGCACCTTCTGACGAAGAAGCAAAGAACGCAAAGTTGCTGATTCGTGCGGGGTATATACATAAAGAAATGGCAGGAGTGTATCAACTATTACCATTGGGGTTACGTGTGGTTGAAAAAATTAAGCAAATAGTACGAGAAGAAATGGATGCAGTAGGTACCCAAGAAATGATTGCTACGAATCTACAGCGTAAAGCACTCTGGGACAAAACAGGTCGATGGGATGATGATGTTGTTGATGTGTGGTTTAAGTCAGAATTAAAAGCTGGCGGAGAAGTAGGTTTAGCATGGAGTCATGAAGAACCTTTGGCAAACATGATGAAAAGCCATATATCAAGTTATAAGGATTTACCAGTTTTTATCTATCAATTCCAGAATAAGCTACGCAACGAACTTCGTGCAAAAAGTGGCATGATGAGAGGTCGTGAATTCGTCATGAAAGATGCTTATTCTTTTTGTCGAAATGAGGATGATCATACGGCGTATTATGAAGGCAGTAAGGTGGCATACATGAAATGCTTTCAAAGGATGGGAGTCGGTGAGGATACATTTGTCACATTTGCTGCAGGTGGTGCTTTTACTGAGTTTAGCCACGAGTTCCAGACTATATGTGAAGCAGGTGAAGATGTGTCTTA
>JBLIMJ010000019.1:0-14777 GCA_047638595.1 Acidimicrobiales bacterium | reverse complement strand
CTAAGGGAAAACTACCAGAGACACCAGGGGTGTATTTTTTCTTAGGGTCTAAAAAAGAGATTTTATATATTGGAAAGGCAACTTCATTGAAGAATCGTGTACAGAGTTATTTCGCAAAGGATATTGCGCAGAAACGTTCTAAACTTATTTCGCAGATGGTTGAGGAAGCGAAGACGGTTGAATATACAGTCAGTGATTCTGTTCTTGAGGCACTGATTCTTGAAGCAAATCTCATTCGTACACACAAACCAAAGTACAATACTATTTCTAAGGACGATAAGAGCTACAATCATCTCATCATTACCAATGAAGAGTTTCCTCGGGTGCTGGTTATACGAAGTAAAGACCTTACTGAGAAGTATTCAGAGGAAGATATTCTGTATCATTTCGGTCCATTTACAAGCGGAACTTTGTTTAAGGATGCACTAAAAATAATTCGTAAACTGTTTCAGTACTATGATGCAAAAATCCCTGTAGGAAGTGAGAGAACAAAGATGGCTCGTGGGCATATTGACTTCAATCGACAGATTGGTTTATATCCCAGTGATGAGAATAAAGATGAATATCTGAGGACTATCCGTCATATACGGCTCTTCTTTGAAGGTAAGAAGCAAGAAATTTTACTTGATATGGAAAAGGAAATGATGATCTTTGCAAAAACAGAAGCGTTTGAAGAAGCTCATAAAGTAAAGAAAAAAATATACGCATTACAACATATTCAAGATATCGCACTTATAAAAGATGAAAGCAGAATCCACCGTGATGAAAATTCAGTGAGGATTGAAGCTTATGACGTTGCACATTTGGCAGGAAAAGATATGGTAGGTGTTATGACCGTTGTAGAAGGAGGGGTACCCGCGAAAAGTGAGTACCGAAAGTTTAAAATACAAAGCGTAACCGGGAGTAATGACCCTGCAGCATTGAAGGAGGTGATAGAACGCCGTTTAGAACACCAGGAATGGCCATATCCTCAAATCCTGGTGGTGGACGGGAGTACTGCACAGAAAAATGCTGCAGAACATGTGTTAAAAAAGGCAGGAGTTTCAATTCCTGTGGTAGCAGTGGTTAAGGATGACCATCATCGACCTGTTCGCCTGATTGCCGCGAAGAAGCTTATTGCACAATATGAACACGCTATACTCCTAGCCAATGCAGAGTCACACCGATTCGCTATTAATTACCATAGAGCAAAACGAGATAAACGGATGTTTTTGTAACGTAGGTACATATTATTGCGTTATAGAAAGAAATTAGATACATTATATTAAATTATGACAACACAAATTGGATTTATTGGACAAGGATGGATTGGTAGACATTATGCAGATGAGTTTGAATCACGTATGTATGATGTCATTCGGTACTCTCTTGAGGAACCATATGTACAAAACAAAGAACACATCACAGGTTGTGAAGTAGTGTTTATTGCGGTGCCTACTCCAACAACGAAAGATGGTTTCGATGACTCTATCATTCGTGATGCCTTGAAGCTTATTGGTAAAGGAAAGACTGCTGTCATTAAGTCGACTCTTATTCCCGGAACTACCGAAAAACTCCAAACTGAGTTTCCTGATATTTTTGTACTGCACTCTCCTGAATTTCTTGTCGAAGCAACTGCAGCTCAGGACGCTGCTAAGCCAAACCGTAATCTGGTAGGTATTCCCATCGATACACCTGAATACCGCCAAAAAGCTGTTTCAGTATTACGTATTCTTCCTGAAGCTCCGTATCAAAAGGTTATGAAAGCAAAAGACGCAGAACTGGTAAAATATGCAGGGAATTGTTTTTTATACACAAAAGTCATGTTTATGAATTTGTTACACGACCTTACTGAAGCATCAGGAGGAGAGTGGAAAGCTTTGCATGAAGCAATGATAAATGACCCACGTATCGGAGATAGTCATACGCAAGTGGTACACAAAGATGGGCGTGGTGCTGGTGGTCATTGCTTGATTAAGGACTTTGAAGCATTTCGGCGTATTTACAAAACAGAAGTTCCTGATGACTTCGGTGATGAAGTGCTTCTTTCGATGGTGAAAATGAACAATAACCTCCTTATGTCCTCAGATAAAGATTTAGATTTGTTACAAGGAGTGTATGGTGATGAGATTGAGATTACAGATTAATTTTGAGTATTAGGTAGTTAAAAAGCCCCGAGCATTGTCGGGGCTTTTCTATTTTCAGAATATTTTTCAGAACATCTTAAGACTGGACATTATACGAGCCAGCGTTGCTTCCGAGGAAGCGTCAGGGAAAGTACGTAGTGTCCATTGATTGACCACTTCCCACTGTCGAGCAATTTTTTCAGCTTGACGTGTGTCATTTGGATCAATATCCCACGTAATTGGATCGTTCCATCCATACATGCCAATACGTAAATCAGGTTTCTGCTTCCATGCTAATAGAAGTCGTGCCATATCGTCCATACCTGCTACTTTTGCAGGTCCAACCGTGGTTTCGATGGTCAGACCTTCGTCACCATCAGCGTATTTTGGAATTGTTGCCAATTCCCAGCAAGAACGTGATGCCACCAATCCTGTGTGTTGAGGTAACATCCATTGAGGACGGGTAAAAAAATGTTCTCGTAAGAACCCAATTCCATCTAGTCCATAATGCTCGAGAAAACCTACTGCCTTTGCAAGTCGTGCTGGTGTGATGGCAAGTTCCGGAGACCAGGCCATTGCGTAGGGTAGATTCGTTTCCTTTAGAACGTAATCAATTCCTGCTTGTACTGCACGGCCGGAACCAGCGTTGCTACCCCACGTGTCGACAAAAACAGGAACAAGTTTGCCTGCCTCGGTCAACTCAGGATAGTGTTGTACGTAGGCGCGCCATGTTGGTGTGTGTCCATTGTTGTCAGAAGCCTCACCGAACTTACTTTCTTTATCACGGTTGCTCGCAATTACAATTACGTTAATGAGTTCAGACTTAAGCAGACCCACCACTACCTTTGACTTTTTAAGGAAGTCCTGAGAGTTGAGTTGCTTTACTTCATTATCGATAATGCGACCAGCTCCTCCCGTGAAGTCTCGTACCACTACTCCGAGTGTTTCTTCCATCAGTTTTCTCCTAGTTGTTCAAAGGACTATTTTTTATATTAATACATTAATTAATCCTTTTGTCAATTTCTTACATCAATGAACAGTTGTGTAACAAATTG
Source organism: Acidimicrobiales bacterium (assembly GCA_047638595.1). Taxonomy (GTDB): domain Bacteria; phylum Patescibacteriota; class Minisyncoccia; order Phycocordibacterales; family UBA918; genus OLB19. The sequence goes on along the minus strand of JBLIMJ010000019.1, from coordinate 11,617 downwards.
GATAGTTTGGGTGTTATTATAATAAAATATGAGTGTCTCAACAGTTGCAGTTTTACGAGGTGGGCCCAGCGCTGAATACGATGTTTCTATGCAAACGGGTGCTGGTGTTCTTGGGTCTCTTTCAGAACTTAAAATCAAAACTAAAGATATAACCATTTCACGCAAAGGAGAGTGGCTTATAGAAGGTTTTGTAAAGAGTCCTGAAATAGCACTGACAGGTGTAGATGTTGTATTTATTGCACTACATGGTGCGTATGGTGAAGATGGTTCGGTACAACGTATCCTTGAACGATTAGCGGTTCCGTATACAGGCAGTAAGCCCTTTGCTTCTGCAGTTGCAATGAATAAGTTACTTACCAAGCAACATTTGGCTGACCTTGATATTAAAACACCACAATCAATGCGTGTAACCAAAGAAAAAACGAAGGATCCTTTTCAAACTGCACTAGGTATTGGAACACTTTTTGGGCCGCGTTATTTTATAAAGCCAATGACAGGGGGTTCATCTATAGGTATTCAGACGGCTGAAAATGTACAAGAATTAGGACTTTCCTTACGTGAACTCTTAAAAGAGTATGATGATTTGCTTGTTGAGGAACTTATTGTCGGACGGGAGGCTACCGTTGGGATATTAGAGAATTATCGTGGTTCCCCTTTGTATGATTTACCCACTGTTGAAATTATCCCTCCTGCAGAATCTAAGTATTTTGCAGCAGATGTAAAATACACTGGAGCGACTGAAGAAATTTGTCCTGGGCGATTTACGAAAACGGAAAAGGGAGAACTCGCCCGTATTGCGCAGACTGTCCATAAGGAACTTGGATTGCGACATTATTCTCGTTCAGACTACATTGTTGCTGATGATGGTATTTATTTCTTGGAAGTGAATACTCTTCCAGGATTAACAAAAGAATCTTTATTTCCTAAATCTATTGAAGCGGTCGGAGGGAAGTACGGTGAATTAGTAGAACATCTTATTGCACAAGCAACACTGTAGGTATCACAATGTTTATTTTATGAAAAAAACACAAAAAGTATTGACACAAAAAGAGATACAAAAAATCATTAAAAAGTTTGATGATTGGAATATTGATACAAAAAAAACAAAATTCACCCGTACTGTTACTTTTGATAAACATATAGATGCTCTCATCTTTATTGCACGCGTTACCGTTAACGCTGAGATTCTTAATCATCATCCAGATGTAACTTTCACATACCAAAGGGTAAAACTTGTCACCACTACACATGAAGTAAAAGGACTTACTAAATTAGATGTTTCGTTGATGGATCGTGTTGAACATATCGCTTCAAGTCAGAAAGTGGATAAAGACTAATACTTATTAATAAGCAGTGTTATAATTTTCGTATTATGGAAGGAACAAAAAATGAACGTGTAGGAATACTTGTCGCAGCGTACGTTATCGGTTTTGCAACAGCATATATTGCCTTTGGTGTAATTCAGTTAGAAAATAACGCTGTGTTCGTACAGGAACCAACTTCAGTAAGAAATACTGCATCAGTTATTGAATCAGTAGCGCCAGTTATGACTGGAGTTTCTGTAAACTCAGATGGTCTAGTCTATAAGGGTGCAGATAGTGAGGTGCTTCTTTCTGCAAAGAGTACTCCAGATGAAGGAGAATACTTACCAGAGGGTTCACATGTCAAAATTTCAGATTATTCAGTTTCTCCAGATGGGGAATATGTATATTTTTGTGAACTACCTTCACTAACAGCAGAATCCTGTGTTCCGTTTTTGTATATAGTGAGTTTAGATGTTGTTTATCCAGTTACTATTGATGAAGAACGTATTGCTTTTGAGGCTAAAGGTCATAAAATCTCTTGGACTGAAGACGGACAAATCCGAATCGACTAGACAACTTTTAGTTGACTAACACCAGATTCATCTAATACTTACAAGACGTATTGACTTATTGACTGTAAATACTTATTATAGTGCGCACTTGAGTTAAGGTAATTCAGGTTCACTCCAGCTAGGAAAAAATCCTACACGGGCTCGTAGCTCACCTGGTAGAGCGCGTCACTTGCACTGACGAGGTAGCAGGTTCAAGTCCTGTCGAGTCCACATATCAAAATCGCCTTCGGGCGGTTTTTTGTTATGTGGACTCGAAGTGAAGTGTTTACACACTTCACGTCAGGACTTGAAAGACGGAAACATGTGGCTCTGCCACAGTTGAGTCGGGTTCGCGAGTACTTAGTAGAATTTGAACGTAGTGAAGAATTATACTTAGTAACTGGCGTTCAAGTCCTGTCGAGTCCACATATCAAAATCGCCTTCGGGCGGTTTTTTGTTATATGGACTCGAAGTGAAGTGTTTACACACCTCACGTCAGGACTTGAAAAGGTTGCCAGCGATTTTGGAAAAATCGTGACAACCTGTACAGATCCTGTAAGGATCAAGATTCCTGTCGAACACAACAAAACCGCCTTCGGGCGGCTTTGTATATTTTTCAGACTCGAAGTGGAGGTCCTTTCTTTGACTATTCTCAAATAGAGGTCATAATAGAGTCTATATTTAGCCATAATTTATGATTGGGTGACATGCATAAAAAGTTTGATAACAAAGCCATTGAAAAGAAATGGCAACAGGTATGGAAAGAGAGCGGTATTTATGATGTTGGAGAACGAGATACAAGTAAGGAGAAAGAATATGTATTGGTTGAACTCCCGTATCCCTCTGGAAACCTCCATATAGGCCACTGGCACGCCTTTGCGGTACCTGACATCTACATACGGTATGGTCGCATGACTGGTAAACAAATGCTCTATCCTATGGGTTTTGATGCATTTGGTTTACCTGCTGAAAATGCTGCAATTAAGCGTGATATTAATCCAAAAGAATGGACTGAAGGAAACATTGAATACATGAAAGACCAGCTTGGAAGTATGGGCGCTGCTTTTTCATGGGATAAGACTGCTTCTACTACAGATCAAGACTACTACAAATGGACACAATGGATGTTTATACAATTCTTTGAGAGAGGTATTGCTTACCGAGGGAAGGGAAAAGTAAACTGGTGTAATGGTTGTAATACAGTAATTGCAAATGAGCAGATGCTTTCAGACGACACGTGTGAACGCTGCGGTACTGAGATAGAAAAGAAAGAGATGCCGCAATGGATGTTGCGTATCACTGACTATGCAGACCGACTTGTGGATGATTTGGAAACGGTCACATGGCCAGAGCATATCAAAGAAGCTCAGCGACAATGGATTGGCCGCTCACAAGGCGCAGAAATCACCTTCCAACTTAAGACATCCGATGTCTTAAGTACCGATGAGGTGAAGGTGTTTACTACACGACCAGATACGCTTTTTGGGGCGACGTACATGGTGCTTGCTCCAGAACATTCACTTGTGCAAAAAAACAAAGACGTTATTACCAACTGGGGTGAAGTTGACACATACATTACAACTACTAAGAAGAAAGCTGAACAAGATAGACTCGATGACACGAAGGAAAAGACTGGTGTAAAGCTTGAAGGTATTACTGCAGTCAACCCTGCTTCAGGAGAAGAAATTCCAGTATACATAGCAGACTATGTGCTTGCAGGTTACGGAACAGGAGCAATCATGGCAGTCCCCGCACATGATGAAAGAGACTTTGCATTCGCCACTAAGTTTGAGATAAAGGTTAAAAATGTGATAAAACCTTCAATTGTTTCTTATTCAAGTTCTCATAAAATTGGAGAACGTCCAGATGTTACAGAAGAATTAACTAAAGTGAGTGAAGCTATTGAAAAGGGCGCGATTGTATCAACAGGATTAGGCACACTCGTAAACTCAAGTGAATTCGATGGTATGGACTCTGAAGAAGCTAAGATTGCTATTACTGAGAAAGTGGGAGGGAAGATGACTAATACGTACAGGTTGCGTGACTGGTCTGTGGGGCGACAGCGATACTGGGGTGCACCGGTACCCATTGTGTATGATCCAGAAGGGAAGGCACATGCTGTTCCTAAGGAGTATTTACCGTGGGTTTTGCCTGAAGACGTAGATTTCCGACCTACTGGAGTGCCACCACTTGCAAAGAGCGAAGACTTGAAGAATCGGACAGAAGAAATCTTTGGTGAAGGGTGGACTCCAGAAGTAGAAACACTCGACACGTTTGTGGATTCTTCATGGTATTTCTTACGCTACATAGACAACAAGAACGACGACATGTTTGCTTCACTTGAGGCTCAAAAAGAATGGATGCCGATTGACCTATACTTTGGTGGAGCTGAGCATACTACTATGCACCTTCTTTATTCTCGATTCTGGCAGAAGGCTCTCTTAGACATGGGGTTAGTTACTGAGAGTGAACCATATAAACATCGTATTAACCGTGGACTTATCCTGGGGCCTGATGGTAATAAAATGAGTAAGTCTAAGGGAAACGTGATTGATCCCGACGAACATGTACAACGTGTAGGAGCAGACTCTGTGAAGATGTACCTAGCATTTATGGGTCCATATGGAGAGACTGCAAACTATCCATGGGATATGGGAGGTATTGCAGGTATTCGGCGTTTCTTAGAGCGTGTGTATGGCATATCTGAACATATTGCAGATACTGAACCAGAAGAAGTCACTAAGCAACTTCATAAAACTATCTTAAAGGTTTCCAAAGATATTCCTGAATATAAGTTCAACACGGCAATTAGTGCCATGATGGTGTTTGTAAACTTAGTAGAGAAGCATTCATTGACTCAAGAAAGTTATGAAACGTTCTTGCAGGTATTGGCTCCGTTTGCTCCGCACTTGACTGAAGAACTCTATCAGGAGGCAGGGAAGATCACTTCCATTCATGAAGAAGTCTATCCCGTGGCTGATGTAGCACTTGCTACTGATAGTGAGAAAACTATCGGTGTTCAGATTAATGGGAAGATGCGCGGATCAATAACAGTGAAAAATGATGCATCAGAAGATGAGGCAATTAAACTTGCAAAAGGTGATGAAGTGCTTAACAAACGGCTCAATGGAAACATTGTTAAGGTAATTTATGTACCAAACAAGATATTGAATATAATTGTCGAGGAAAAATGATACAATAGTGTTGACATATGTCAAAGCCTATGATAAAAATGGGGAACAAATAGATTATTTGGAGTTGGGCGCCGCTGTCTAGTGACGTCCTGATTATGAATTATTACAAAAATATGATTTCGTTTAAACCAAAACAGGTAACAAAAAAATTGCTCGGGGCTTTGCCGGATCGAGCACGTGACGTACTTGAAAAACGTTATGGTCTCTCAGTAGATGGGAGTTCTTTTACACTTGAAGCCATAGGACAAACGTATGGAATTACACGAGAACGTGTACGTCAGATTGAAAACTACGGAATACAATCAATTCAAAAGTCAGAAGTATATTCTGAATTTGAAGAGGTGTTTACTGAACTCCAGCAGGTAATTGAAAGTCTTGGTGGCGGCCTTGTCGCAGAGCATATACTCCTTGACGAAATCACTACAGATCCAATCCTTCGAAATCATATTTATTTTCTCCTTGTTATTGGAAGTCCATTCTATCGAAGTAAAGAAAACACAGGTTATGCCCATCGGTGGTATACAGAAAAGAAGATTGCAGACAACGTTGAAAAAGCATTGAAAGATGTATTCAAATCACTTAATCGTGATGAACTCATCACTGAGGAAGATATTCTGTCGCGGTTCCGGGATCAGCTTATCGATATTGCTGAAAACCAAGATGATACTGTTCTCAAACGATGGCTATTGATATCAAAAGATATGGCGGCAAATCCACTAGGTGAATGGGGAGACGCAACTTCACCAAACGTTCGTGTAAAAGGTATTCGTGATTATGCATACCTTGTAGTAAAGCGGCATGGTTCACCAATGCACTTCCGAGAAGTTTCAGCTGCCATTGAAGACCTCTTTGGAAAAAAGGCTCACACAGCTACAACACACAATGAACTCATTAAGGACGAACGATTTGTACTCGTTGGACGTGGACTGTATGCACTGACAGAATGGGGATACTCTGCTGGTGTAGTGAAAGATGTCCTGCGTGACATCCTTGTACAGCATGGCCCACTTTCTCGAGAAGAAATTATCGACAAAGTACGAAAGGAACGGTACGTCAAAGACAATACTATTGTTGTAAATCTTCAAGATGGAAATATCTTCAAGCGACTTACCAATGGAACATATTCTGTAGTGGAATAAATAGAAATATACTTGGCACATTTCGTTGTTGTTTCGTGAAAAATATCAGTCATCGTACCACTCAGTACGTTTCCATCTATTTTTCACTCACGCCTAGAACTGCACTCAAGTATATTTCTATTTAGAGACTTAAAGTACTTATCCTAACAAAGGGACGATTTGCTTCGCAAATCGTCCCTTTGTTGTTGTATAATATCTTAAATGGAACTACATAAAATTCCAGTCTTAGGCTCAGCACTTGGGTTCCTTGAAGGTGAAGATATCGACTACGGTATTGTGGTCTTTTTTGTAGGCCTCTTCATTATCTTCTTTGGTCTTAATTTTATTAACTTACCACAGTCTTCTGTTGTAAGTTTATTATTTGCTTCAGCACCAATATGGCTCCCAATTATGGCATTTTTGATTTTCTTCCAAAAATACATGGAGATGGTTGGTAAAAAATTTGGTCTCAACAGTGGGAGGACTATTTATGAAATCATACTGCCTCCAGAAGTATTTAAGTCTCCAGAAGCAATGGAGTATGTGTTTACACAAGTATATAATGCATCTAGTCCTGACAATCTCATGGAAACGTATTTAGATGGTAAGCGTCCTACGCCATATTCTTTTGAGTTGGTTTCTCGTGGTGGTGACGTACATTTTTATGCATCAATGCCGAATAAATTTGTTTATGGATTTACCGACAACATGTATGCTCAATATCCAGGAGTTGAAATTAAGAAACTTGATGTCGATTATGCAGCTGAAATCCCCCATGATTTAAAAGGAGTTTCTTTTATGAGTTTTCATTTTAGTAAGAAGAAAAATGAAGTATATCCTATTAAGACGTACATCGACTTCGGAATGGATAAGCTCCCAAAAGAAGAAGAAAAAGTTGACCCTATGACGCCGATGCTTGAAATGCTTGCGGGTATCCGACCAAATCAACAAATGTGGATACAGATTTTGTGTGTTGCACACCGCGATAAGAATTTTAAGAATGGTCAACTAAAATCTAAAGGCACCTGGGATGCTGATATTGCTGCTGAGATTGATAACATCATGAAACGTGATCCAAAGACTAAAGGTCCTTTAGCGAAAGGTGATTCAGCCGACTTTGATGGAATGCCACGAATTACTGCAGGAGAGCGCGACACTATAGAGGCCATGGAGCGTAATGGAAGTAAATTTGCATTTGAAACCGCCATCCGAGTTGTGTACATTTCTCACAAAGAAGGTGATTATGATGGTGGTTTATTCAGCCGTTTTATTCGTACTTTTGCTCAAACTGAGATAAAAGGAAGAAACGGACTTGGTTTTAAATGGCGTACTGATTACAACTACAAATTTATCTCTGATCCATTTGGGAAAAAAATTCCCGCTTTGAAACGACATGAATTGAAAGAATATAAATCGCGAAAGTTATATCCCAAAACTGGCGGTATGGGATTCAAGGTTATGTCAGCAGAAGAACTTGCAACTATATTCCATCTACCAGGTGCAGTAGCTCTCACTCCAACACTCAACCGTGTCACTTCAACCCGTGGAGAAGCACCGTCGAACCTTCCTATTGGTAATCTACCTATTTAATTATGCACGAACCTACAGAGTTGCCTAAAAATTCAAACTTGAAGAGAAAGCTAAGTATATTTATTCCTATATTATTATTAGGAGTACTTGCACTAGGAATTTTTACGAGAGTTCAATTTAATGCACCAGCAGATTTTAAAGGAGGTGTTTCATTTGAAGTAACTAAAGGTATGTCTGTTCGTACCATAGCCGATGCTGCTCAAGCTCAAGGGATTGTTCGCTCAGGCACGTTACTGTACTCAATACTTACTTACTCATATGATCCAACCAGTATATACGCTGGTACCTATATGTTTGATGAACCGACATCAGTATTTGGTGTTGCACAAAAATTAGCAGACAAAGATATTGAACAGAATCTGGTAAAAGTCACTCTCCCCGAAGGTATGCGTCTCGCACAAATTGCTGCTATAGCAAAAAATGTCCTTCCTGAGTTTGACGTTGATGAGTATTTGATACAAACAAGTGAACTTGAAGGATATTTATTTCCTGAAACGTATTTTGTACCAGAGACTTTCACTTCAAAAGAGTTAGTTGACCTGCAGCGCAAAACGTATGAAAAGAATGTTGCACCACTTCGTGATGATATAGAGGAATTAAACTTTACAGAGTACGAAGTACTTACTCTTGCATCTATTGTTGAACGAGAAGCAAATGATAAAGAATCGATGAAAATGGTAGCAGGAATCTTGAAAAATCGGTTGGATATAAATATGGCCTTACAAGCTGACGCTACTATCGAGTATGTTCTTGATACGCCACTAAATGAACTTCCTGCAGGCCAGCTCGCTTCTGAATTGAGAGAAACACAATCACCGTACAATACCTATCTCAACGCAGGTTTGACACCAACGCCAATTGGTAACCCAGGAATCATGGCTATTGAAGCTGTCGTCTATTCGACACCGTCAGACAATTTCTTTTACATTACTGCACCAGACGGAACCTTTTATTATGCTGAAACATATGCAGAGCATAATAGAAATATTGCCAGGTACTTACGATAATGCTAGCGTAGATACACTATGAAGGAAGCAAGTACAATATTCGTAGGACTCTCAGGAGGTGTAGACTCCTCTGTGGCAGCTTTACGGCTTATAAAAGAAGGTTATAACGTTGTAGGGGTATTTATCAAGGTGTGGCAACCTGATTTTCTTGAATGTGCTTGGGAGGAAGAACGTCTTGATGCGATGCGTGTAGCAGCAAAACTTAATATACCTTTTCTCACCTGTGATGCTGAACAGGCATACAAAGACGATGTGGCTGATTACTTTATCGCTGAATACAAGGATGGTAGAACACCAAATCCTGATGTTATGTGCAACAAATATGTAAAATTTGGAGCTTTTTTACGTTTTGCAACTAAACACGGTGCAGATTTTATCGCAACTGGTCACTATGCACAGCGTATTGAAAAAGATGGCATATTTGAACTCCATAGAGGTGTTGATACTACAAAGGATCAGAGTTATTTCCTTTGGACACTGACTCAAGAACAGCTGTCACAAACATTGTTTCCAGTAGGAAATTCTTCTAAGAAACAGATTCGCAAGGAAGCCAGTGAAGCTGGTCTCCTCACTGCTGAGAAAAAAGATAGTCAGGGTATCTGTTTCCTTGGTCAAATCGATATACCAGAATTTCTCAGTCATTATATTAAACTAGAAAATGGTAATGTACTCAATGAGACTGGCGAGGTTATTGGTGAACATGGTGGTGCTTTGGTGTACACAACAGGTCAGCGACATGGTTTTGTAGTTACGTCACACAATACACATCGCGAAGTACTTTATGTTGTAGCGAGAAATATTGAAACAAATACCATTACCGTAAGTCCAGAACGTGTACAGACTCACCAGTCAGAGCATATCTGTATAGATGAACTTAATCTAATTGGTGATCCAGCTGAGTCACTCCAGATGTTTGAACTACAAATCCGTTACCGGCAAAATCCAATTACTTGTAAAGCTGTTGCCTTTACCGATCTCAGTATGGAACTTATGCTCCTAGAAGAAACTGAAAAACCAAGCTTGGGGCAATCATGTGTACTATACGATGGCATGCGGTGCCTTGGTGGTGGTATTATAAAAGCATGCAAATCCAAGTAGTTAAAGCAGATGGAAGCAGCGAAGTATTTCGTGTTGAAAAGCTAAAGCAATCGTTAAAGAGAGCTGGTGCTAACAATACTGAAATAGCGAGTATCGTACAAAAAATTAAACTTATATTACACGAAGGTATAAAAACTCAGGAGATCTATAGACTTGCATTTGAACTGCTTCGAGAAAGTGAAACACCGGTTCGTGCACGGTATTCACTACGACGGGCACTGTTTGGCCTTGGACCCACGGGTTTCCCTTTTGAGGACTTTCTCTCAAGACTTTTTGAAGCTGAAGGGTATACCACTACTACACGCGTAGAGCTACAAGGACATTGTGTGTTACATGAGCTTGATGTCGCAGCCTACAACGAAGACGACAGTTTTGTAACTGAAGCCAAGTTTCACTCTCGCCCGGGAGTTAAATCAGACCTACAAGTAGCACTCTATTCTTATGCACGCTTAATGGACTTACGTGACACAAGAATTTGTAATGATGATGTTTGTGGTATCAAAAGACTATTGTTAGCAACCAATACAAAATTTACTTCTACCGCAGAAGACTACGCTGAGTGTGTGGGGCTGGAGCTTCTAAGTTGGAGCTATCCAAAAGGTAATAACTTACACGATCGCATTCGGGAAGCTGGTTTATATCCGATAACGGCACTGCAAACTATTTCTCAATCACAAAAAAAAGCATTGTTAGAAAGAGGTATTATTATATGTAAAGATCTTCTTAAAAATCCAGGAGCATTACGGCACGTACATATCGGCGCCAAAAAAACAGAACGTGTCTTGGAAGAAGCAAGAGCGTTAGTGACAAATGGAATTGTGAACTAATACAAGACCCACTTTGTCAATCTTTGCGTAATCGCGCAATATTGCTATAATCCTCACATATAAGCATTATTACAGAGTTTTTGTATGTCAGAACAAGAAAAGCAAGAAGGTCAGAAGACTGTCGTATCATTTATTGCAGGTCTTCTCATTGGAGGACTTCTCGTGTGGGTATTCGGAGGAACACCTACTGATGAAGTAATCCCAGAAGCACCAGATCAAGAATCAGGAGAGGAAGTTACTGAAACTACTTTTTCTGAAGAAAAGGCAGTAACAGTCGAAGAAGAGAAAGAAGCAGTTGTTAAAATGGAAGTAGGTGAAGGAGCTATCAGTGTATCAAACCAGGAAGCTGGAAGTTCAGTTGTTCTGGAAGGAGCAACATTTCCAACTGAAGATGGGTGGGTAGCAGTACGTTCATATCCTAATGGACAACTCGGAAGTATCCTTGGTGCTGTTCGGTATAGCAAGACACAAGGTCTTATTCCTAATGAAGTAGTGCTTGTTGCACCAACTACAGCAGGACGCGATTATGCAGTTGTCTTCTATACTGAAGATGGTGACCGTGAGTTCAATCTTGCAAATGATGTACAAATCGGAGATGTGTTTGGATCATTTACTGCACAGTAATACGTACTAGACATACAAAAAGAACGCCGCCTCAGTGCTGCGTTCTTTTTGTATAACCTGTGAAAACCCCTAAACACCCAAAATCAACCTGAATTTGTGTGTTTAGGGGTTTTTAGGGTGGTCAACATACACAAAAATGCACAAATACTCCTCTTCTCAAAAGTGGTATACTTATGTAAATTAATACATAACGCACCTTCACGATGGCATACGAATATAAATACAACCCAAATAGATCAGCAGACTGGAATTATGGTGGAAAAAAATGGCGACTCTCTCGCTCTAAGTTGGATTTTTTCATTGA
>JBLIMJ010000018.1:0-14954 GCA_047638595.1 Acidimicrobiales bacterium | reverse complement strand
ATGGTCACGTGAAATGGCATACCAGATGGGAGCCATAGAAAAAGGATCTATCGTAGGAAAGGCACTGATGATAGTTGGTATACCACTGTCATGGAGTATTGGAGTGGTAGACTATGCAGTAGATGCGCTGGTGTCGTTGGTGCGTAAAGGATAATTATGGCGTATAGGATTTTGTCAGTAAGAGAGGAAAACAGTAAAAATGGTGGGTATATAACACTTATCAGTATCTTAGTAGTTGGTGCAATAGGACTTTCAGTGTCAGCGACGCTTATGCTCTTAGGTCTGGATGCTTCTCGTACCAGTTTTACATTTGGACAATCATATCAAGCGAGAGCTCTTGCAGATGCATGTATGGAAGAAGCTCTTCAAAAGGTGTATGACTCGCTGTTGTCTACAGGTTCTGGTAGCTTGACCACAGCACAAGGTACCTGTAATTACACTATCGTAGATGATGGTGGGTATGAACGAACAGTCACAGCTTCAAGCAAAGTTGGTGAGGTTGTACGGAAAGTTGTAGTTGTAATAGATAATCTTGTTCCCCAGATTAGGGTGGTATCATGGCAGGAAGTCGCAGACTTTGATGGTGTAATTCCACCACCTCCACCCCCACCACCTCCTCCACCCCCACCACCTCCTCCACCCCCACCACCACCTCCACCTCCACCTCCACCTCCACCCCCACCACCTCCACCTCCACCTCCACCTCCACCACCCCCACCTCCAAGTGGTGGTGGCGGGTCAGTCATCTGCACCGAACTCTACGCCCAAGGCTTAATGTCCGAAACCATCTACGCAGTAGACGAAGAATTTGGAAGTACAGTGTCTCCACTAACCATGCGTGGCTATCACTTCTGGGCAAAACCAGTAGTACGAAAAATGCAATCTTCACAATCAGTGACACACTTCGTGAACATATTCGCAGCACCATGGTCACATGAAATGGCATACCAGATGGGAGCCATAGAAAAAGGATCTATCGTAGGAAAGGCACTGATGATAGTTGGTATACCACTGTCATGGAGTATTGGAGTGGTAGACTATGCAGTAGATGCGCTGGTGTCGTTGGTGCGTAAAGGATGATTATGTTTGATTGGTTGTTATACAAGGGAGAGAAACCAGTAGGGCATACTTACTCACACTTATGGGTATAACCGAACTATCATATCTTAGGGTAAGGTTGGTATAATGTAATAGAAAGTTAAAGTTATAATAAATAATCTTGTCCACAGATTAGGGTGGTATCGTGGTTAGAAGTCGTGGACTTCTAAAGGTACACGAAATGCACTACGGCGCTGTGTTAATATAAAAATATGAAAAACATAATTAATAATAAAAGAGGTTTTACACTTTTAGAAATTCTTCTAGTAGTTGCAGCTATTTCAATTTTAGCAGGTATAGTTATCGTTGCTTTGAACCCAGCAAAACAACTTGGTGACACAAGAAATGCTGAACGAAGCAGTGATGTAAATACTATCTTAAATGCGATTCATCAATATACGATTGATAATGACGGTATATTACCAGCAGGAATTGACGCAAATGCAACTACATACCAAGTGCTAGGGACAGTCGCAACGGGTGCTGACTCTACCTGTGCAGCGGTAACAACAGAAGCTGCCGCAGTAGACCTTACCACTGAGCTTGTACCAACTTATGTTGTAGGCATCCCGATGGATCCATCAACAGGTACACTTACAAACACTGATTATTACGTGAATCGTAATGCTGCTGGTCGAATTGAAGTAGGTGCCTGCGACCCAGAACAAGCTGCAGTCATCACTATAACAAGGTAATATAAGGGGAAGATTCCTCTACACACAGCGTGGAACCCAAAATTATGACAAATATAGCTGCCACATTATGTTTTGTGGCAGCTTTGGGTTTGGTGTATGTTACTGCCGTTAGTGTTTCAGAAATAACTTTAGCAAACTCTATACTAATGTTTTTGTCGACAGTGCCTTTCGTGATTTTAATTGCAATATTTAAACGTAGTAAAGATAAGGATAGCTACGCAATAAGTACGAAAGAAAGGGTCCAGAATCTTGCATCGGAACTGAGAGAACTTACCAAAGAATTGACCGACGCACAAAAACAACTTAAGGCTGGTGTTACTGCAGAAGATGTTGTAGATAAAGGAAAAACTGATTTTGTATCATTAGTAACTCATCAGCTAGTGACACCAATGTCTACCATTAATTGGTATTCAGAAATGCTTATCAATGGAGATGCGGGAGCGTTAAATACAGAACAAGAACAGTACCTTCAAATAATATATTCTGGCAGTCAGAGGATGGCAGATCTTGTATATGCGCTGTTAAATGTCTCACGGTTAGAAATGGGTACTTTTGTCGTGCAGCCTGAACCGATTAATATAATTACTTCAGCACGTCAAACAGTGCAAGAATTTACTAAACTCCTTGCACGAAAGGGAATTTCAATCAATGAACATTACAGCGAAGTCCCTGAGATAAATGCGGATAAAAATTTACTCGCTATTATATTTCGTAATCTGCTATCTAATGCTATTCAATACAGTCCTGATAATGGTTCCGTATCTGTAGCTATTTCAGTTGTAAATGATTCTGCTCAGATAATTATCAAAGATAGTGGAATGGGGATTCCTGATTATCAACAAAAAGAGATTTTCTCAAAACTTTTCCGTGCCGACAATGCCAGAGAGTCAGAGGTAGATGGAACAGGTTTGGGATTATATATAGCAAAATATATAATAGATTACACAGGAGGTTCGGTAACTTTTGATTCTTCTGAATCAGGAACACAGTTCGAGGTGCTATTGCCATTATCTGGGATGGAAAAGAAAGAGGGTACAAAAAGACTTACTTCAATTTCTAGGCTGAACCATTGTTAATCATTGGATGGGACGAAAAACAAAAAACCTTGAAAACCTTTGGATTTCAAGGTTTTATTGATTCATGATCCAGTAATGTAAGTGATGAAATATTGTATCTCAATGTGCGTAGTAATAATTGAAGCGGCCCATGATGGAGCTTCAACTGAAACTGAATTTTATTTGATCAAATATAAACTCAATTACTAATTACACATTAATTATAAGACGAATATAACTACATAAAATTCTTACAGTACAATTAACTGAACTGTAAGGGCAAACGTAAGATCATAACGTATGAAAAACAAAACAAAAGCACTCCTGATTCCCATCGCTGCTTTCGCAGTAACTGTTACAGGAGCAAGTGCATTTAATAGCGTCGTATTAGAAAATGCTGGTTTAGACACTGCTCAGATAACTGCCTTTGAACAGGCACATGAGCTTCGTAAAGAAGGTGACAAAGAAGCAGCACGAGATGTGCTTGTTGAAGCGGGGGTTGATATGGAAACAATGCAAGCGGTGCGAGGTGCCATGAAAGAGCATCGTCAAGAAATGAAGAGTGCAATATATGAAGCTGTTGGAAATAATGATTACCAAGCTTTTATTGATGCAATTGAAGGCTCACCACTAGTGGACATAATTACTTCAGAATCTGACTTCGAACTTTTTGTACAGGCACATACACTTCGAGCAGAAGGAGATCGTGAGGAAGCAAAAGAAATTATGGAAGACCTTGGTTTTGAAGGTAAAATGAATAGCCTTGGACATAAAGGAAATCACGAAGGAGACGGAGGTGGTGGAAATCGTGATGGACGATTCGAAGGAGGACGTCCTAATCAATAAATCTACTAACTGTACCTTTCCCTAAGTCTGCCGTGAGGGATATAAAAAGCACCAAAGGTGCTTTTTATATATGTAACAAATACTTTTATGTAGCTTGCATATCTTAAGTATGTAACTGACTCAGTGTTTGTTATCATAAGAGAGTGAAAAAAATGCTTAGTATATTGTTTGCAATGAGCTTTGTGAGTATTGCACATGCAGCCGTGGTGAGTGAATCAGAAAATACTTTTACGGTATTTCCAATCACAAGCCCCTCAGTTTCTGAAACCTATTATGGTGTATTAAATGGATTTCCACATACTTATGAATTCACTGTTGAGAGCATAATCGAATTTGAGGTACTCGTTTCTACTGCAGAAAAATTAGTTGAACGCGATGACTTGTCTATTATTGTCATAAAAGAGGAAAAAAGAGGGGTCAGTGAAATTGGTCGAGTTACGGGAAAGGAGGCTGTGTGGTCGACGGTATTTGATCAAGGACTTGCTTTGACTATTCGTGAAGGAACACCCCTGAAATCGGTACTTGAAGAAGGAGTGTATAGACTAGAAGTAAGTACTCCCGATAATAATCAAGCCTATCAATTAAAGCTCAATGGAGGAAGCCCATCTTCTTATGGAGAACTTTTTATTGCACGTTCTGTATTTGGATTTAGTTATTGGGGAATAGTATTGGTGTGGCAGGTATATATTCCTCTGCTATTGATTATGGGAACATTGAGCATATATTGGTGTAAGAAAAGAAAACATGCTTAAGTTTGTTGTTTTTGTGTTTGCAATGATGGTATTTACGTATTTTATTTATCCCTCATTTACTGGTGAATATTACGACATTCCATATTTGAATTTTATATGAGTCACTGGTTTGTCTACATTCTACGTTGCGCTGATAATGCCTTATATTGCGGTGTAACTACTGATATTGACAGGCGTCTGGCTGAACATAATGGTGAAGCAAAAGGTCAGGGAGCGAAATGTACCAGGGCACGCCGTCCCGTGACTTTAGTATATAGAGAACCATGTACTGATAGAAGTGCTGCCAGTAAACGAGAATGGGCAATAAAACAACTCCCTCGAGTCGAAAAGATTAAATTGATTGAGAAATAGCCATGCCTTAGTTTTCTACAGCGAAGTGCATAATTTTACTTATTGCAGCCGTAAACGGAATGGGGCAAAACAAAAGGCCAGTTGTAATTAACTGGCCTACGGTCGTCGAGGAACTGATGTTCCTTTTAATTGTGGTACTCCCCGTAGTAATGCTACGGGTAGTGTTTGTTACGGGGAGTACCTTTAGTATGGTACTTCAACCCTTGAATCTAGGTTGCAGGTAAGCCTGCTTCAGGAAGGTGTGGTCCGAAGACCTGTTTCCTGTGTTGTGGCTTATCTGGACTCACTGTTGGTTTTTTACCGTCGTTACCATCGACCACTACAGATTCATTTTTGATCTGTGCTGTCTTAGGTTGTTCCGGTTTTGGTGGTTTGCTTGAACTAGATGGTTGAGAACCAGCTGGTTTTTCTGCAGTGACTCTTTTTGTTGTCTTAGTTCTGACGATTGTCTTAGGTTTTTGCTTGCTACGTAAAGTACGAAGATCTGCAAAAAGCCAAATGATAAAGCGCCCGAGCTGTACAAATACAGCGATAACCCCCTGGACGATAAGTCCGAGGATAATAAGACTAAACAAACCAATTAAGACAATCGTATTGCCTTCTTCAGTGAGGTTTCCGGACAATGTCGAATAATCGACAGTGAGTGTCGGAATTTTGGACGTAGTGTACGTCCAGACTACTTGTGCGGTAACACAGGCAATAATGCCTACAATGATACCCCAAACAAATACTCTTATTGATTCAAGTTTTTTCAATTTTTCGTCCTCCTTCCCCTGTTAGGGCGATTAGTCCCCGAGGGGAATTGATGTTGAAGTTCACTGCCGGAGGATTCCGGTCAGTGCTTCTTTATACAGTGTTTGAAATATTTGTCAATAGTTCTAAGAAACTGAACAGCAGGTGATAGAGTATTGTGAAAACTACTAGACAAATGCATAAATACTGGTATTCTAGTGCCATATTTGAGCCCCGCTCGAAATGCGGGTATTTTTTATTCCCAGTCCAGTGATTTTCTCAAGTAGAGAAAAAATCAGGACATAAATTCGCAATAGTCGCTTACGCTCCTTTGCTTATTCAATTATTAATTCACACATATTATTATGAGCCAGGAGATTCGAAACATTGCGATTATCGCACACGTAGACCATGGTAAAACAACTCTGACAGATGGTCTGATGGAGTTTACTGGTGACCGAGAAGGAGATGCATCAATGGACAATAACGCCATTGAGCTTGAGCGTGGTATTACTATTTACGCAAAGAACACTTCGGTAACGTATAAAGATACTAAAATCAACATTGTTGATACTCCTGGTCACGCTGACTTCGGTTCTGAAGTGGAACGTGTGTTGCGATCAATTGACTCAGTTCTCCTGGTGGTGGATGCACAGGAAGGTCCTATGCCACAGACACGTTTCGTACTGAAGAAGTCTCTTGAGCTTGGACTAAAGCCTATTGTGATTATCAACAAGATTGATAAGCCAGCAGCTGATACAGAAAAGTGTGAAGATCTTGTTCTAGAACTCTTTATGGAACTTGGAGCAGATGATGAACAGTGTGATTTCCAGACAGTATATGCAGTTGGGCGAGATGGTCTTGCAAAGCGAAAAATGGCTGAAGAAATGGTGGATCTCTCGCCAGTTCTTGACTGTATACTTGAAACAGTACCAGCAGCAAAAGGGTATACAGAAGGTGATACACTCCGCGCACAGGTATTTAACCTTGGATACGATGATTACCTTGGACGGCTTGCAGTGGCACGTATCTATGAAGGAATGATAAAGAAAGGGCAACAGATTTTTATTACACACGAAGGGCAGGAAGTGAAAAAAGGAAAGATTGTAAAGATGTCTGGATACAAGGGTGTTTCTCAAGTAGAACTTGATCAAGCATATGCTGGAGACATTGTACTTATTGCTGGTCTTGAGGACATCAACATTGGCGAGACACTTACTGATGACGAAACCTCAGAACCACTTACCGCAATTAATGTAGACGAGCCAACTATTGAAATGCAGTTCTTAGTGAACTCATCTCCATTTGCAGGACGAGAAGGGAAGTATGTTACTTCACGACAGATTGCAGGACGTCTTGAAAAGGAATTGGAAATTAACGTAGGACTTAAGGTAGAGTTTTCAGGTGACATAATGAAGGTGCGAGGACGAGGAGAAATGCATATTTCAGTACTTCTTGAGAACATGCGCCGAGAGGGATACGAACTTTCTGTATCACAGCCACAGGTAATCATTAAAGATGTTGAGGGTGTGAAGTCTGAACCTTTCGAGGAGGTGACCGTTGATATCCCTGGGGAATTCCAAGGTGCAGTAATCGAACGACTTTCTAACCGAGGGTTCGTTATGCAGAACATGATTACCCATGGTAACCAGGTGCGACTTCTGTTTGAAGGACCTACACGAGGTATCCTTGGATACAAGAACCAGTTCGTCGTAGACACAAAGGGTGA
The DNA here is from genome assembly GCA_047638595.1 of Acidimicrobiales bacterium. Classification (GTDB taxonomy): domain Bacteria; phylum Patescibacteriota; class Minisyncoccia; order Phycocordibacterales; family UBA918; genus OLB19. The sequence goes on along the minus strand of JBLIMJ010000018.1, from coordinate 7,696 downwards.
GGGTATCCTTGCATCACAAGTGCTTGGTTTCCGACCATATGCTGGTGAAATCAAGAAGCGACAAGTTGGGTCTATGATCTCAATGGCAGCAGGGAAGACTCTTGGATTCTCACTTGCAAACCTTCAGACACGCGGTGAGCTCTACATTGGAGCTGGTATTGAAGTGTACGAAGGTATGGTTATTGGAAACACTTCAAAGGGTGAAGAGATGATGGTAAACCCAACTAAGGGGAAGCAACTTACAAACATGCGTTCCTCTGGAACCGACGAAGCAGTAAAACTTATCCCTGCAAAAGAAGTTTCAATTGAAGTTGGACTTGAAATCATGGCAGACGACGAATATCTTGAGGTATGTCCCGTATCAGTACGATTGCGTAAGCAACAACTAAAGGAGAGTGACCGGAAGAAGAAGTAGTTACTCTGGATTAATATATAAAAACGGCGCTTATTGGCTTGGCGCCGTTTTTATATGTATGAGTCAAATTTATTTTACTGGAGAATCTCAGAAGATGATAATTAGATGAGTTCCGTTTTACAAACACAGTCGCCCCAGATATCTGTAGTGACTATGATTTGTAAAGATACTGATCATTTCGTTTCAAGGTCGTAAGCTGTTTGCAAGTTTTAAAAGCTTGCAAACGGCTTTTATTATTTAAAAACCAAAAACTCGCCAACTTTCTTAGACAAGCGTATAATATGGATATGAATAAAATTTTGATTGGTGTTATAGCCTTATTGGTAATTGGAGGTGGGGCAGTTTATTTATTAACCAAGGGTGGTGGTACGTCGTATGAGGCGGATATCCTTGATGTAGTAAAGGAACAGCCAGTAGTAGTTGAGTCAGACACTGGCATTGGTGAAACTGAGTCAGAAGTGACTGAAATTGGACCAGTGTCTGTGATTGGAAAGTCTGTTGAAGGGCGCTCCATCACTGCGTACCACTTTGGTACTGGTGAAAAGGAAGTGTTGTTTGTCGGTGGTCTTCATGGAGGGTATTCATGGAATACATCGCTACTGGCGTATGAGCTTGTGAGCTACCTTGAGTCAAATCCTTCTGCAGTACCTGCAGGAGTAAAAGTAACGGTAATTCCTGCAGTAAACCCTGATGGTCTGTTTGACATCACGGGGAAAGAAGGACTCTTCACGAAGAGTGATGTGTCTGGTGACGATGCAGAGCGTACTGCAGCACGATTCAATGCAAACGAAGTTGACCTGAATCGAAACTTTAACTGCTTGTGGGAGGAAACGGGAACATGGCAGAGTCAGAGTGTAAGTGGTGGTTCTAAGCCATTTTCTGAGCCTGAAGCAGCAGCAGTGCGTGACTATGTAGAATCACGTGACTTGGCAGCAGTAGTGACATACTACGCAGCTGCAGGTGGTGTATACGCCTCAAACTGTAAAGAAGGAGTACTTCCTGAGACAACTACGCTCACTGCAACATATGCAAGTGCGGCTGGTTACGCTGCAAAGGCAGAGTTCGACTTCTACGAAATTACAGGAGACATGGTGAACTGGCTGGCAGCAAAGAAAATTCCAGCGATTAGTGTGCTCCTTACTGATAAAGAAAATACAGAGTGGAGTAAGAACAAAGCTGGTATAGAGGCAGTGCTTAACCACGTTGCTAAATAATGATGAAAAATAGAAAAGTACAGATTGCGATATTATCGTTTATTCCCGTATTGTTGATAGTAGGTACGTTTATTCTAATCACCCTTGATCCTCATGAGGAAGAAGTGGTTCAGGAAGTTGTGGTACCTGAGGTAGTGGTAGAACCAAAGTCATTTGTCTCCCGCGAAGTGATTGGTTCTTCTGTAGAAGGGCGCGAAATTGAAGTGATGACGTTTGGCGAAGGTGAAACTCATCTACTTTTCGTAGGTGGTGTGCATGGTGGCTATGAGTGGAATGGTTCACTGTTGGCATACGGAATGATTGAACACATTGAGCAGAATCCAGAATTTGTCCCAGAAAATGTGAGGGTGAGTATTATCCCCTCACTTAACCCCGACGGACTCTATATGGTCACAGGAACAGAAGGAGTGTTTACTGTTGCGAATGTACCTGATACTTCTGTGCGAGTACCAGAAGGTCGGTTTAATGCCAATGGAGTGGATTTAAATCGAAACTTCGACTGTAAGTGGGCACCAGAGAGTACATGGCGAGGAAATGTCGTCAGCGCTGGTACAGAGGCATTCTCTGAGCCAGAGGCAGCTGCATTGCGAGACTATGTAGCTACTATTCAGCCTGCTGCTGTAGCGTTCTGGCACAGTAAGGCAAACAATGTCTATGCGTCTGAGTGTGAAGCAGGAGTTCTCCCTGACACACTTACTTTGATGGATACGTACGCGACAGCAGGAAGTTATGGAGCGGTACCTTCTTTTGATGCATATCCGATTACCGGTGACGCAGAAGGATGGTTAGCGTCCGTTGGTATTCCAGCAGTGACTGTAGAACTTGAGACGCATGACTCAATAGAATGGGAACGGAATATCGCTGGTGTAGAAGCAGTGTTAGAATTATATACATTGACAAAGTAAGAGACTAAGGACATAAAGAAGAGTAAAGGGCGAAAAAAAGAAACCCTGAACAAACTTCGTTTGTTCAGGGTTTCTTTTAATTCATAGATTTCCATGCACACTTGCAATGTGTCTGTTACAATAGTGACATGTTAACTAACAGGATTATTGAATACGTTTTCTTTTTTGGATTCATGGGGGTTGTCGCCTATATAGTTTGGGAAATGATTACACCTTTCGTTTCAGCGCTTGCGCTTGCTGCAATTATTGTGACAATTTGTTATCCGCTGTATACACGCATTGTAAGTAAAATGCCAAAGAAGAATGAGACACTCGGCGCGTTACTCACAACACTCCTGGTAGTGATTATCGTAATTTTTCCCCTGGTATTTTTAGCTTCTTCACTAGTAAATGAAGCAGTATCTATTTACCAACTTGCAAACACTGAGAATATTGGTTTTGAAGACTCATTACAGAATATTGAAAGTACTCTCCAGCAATACGCACCGGGTATGGAGCTCGATGCAACCGAATACATAAAACAAGCCACAACGTGGTTGGCGGGTAATGTGGGAGCAATTTTTGCAGGCACAGCGTCGACTATTTTCCTATTCTTTATAGCAATGATTGGTTCATTTTATTTATTCCGCGATGGAAAAGAATTTACGAAGAAACTGGTTTCCATCAGCCCGTTACCAGATGATGATGATGAACTCATTTTGCGTCGTCTAGCACGTGCCGTGCGTTCTGTCGCTACTGGGACGGTCATGATTGCTTTGATACAGGGGACATTAACGGCGTTCGGGTTGTGGACGTTCGGTTTTGAGCGGGCTATATTATTTGGTGTTATAGCTGCGTTTGGGGCTTTGATTCCAGGAGTAGGAACTTCTATTGTATTTATTCCTGCAATTATATATCTGGCATTTACTGGCTCCCTTCTCTCAGCTGCTGGACTAGCTGTGTGGGGAATGCTCGCTGTAGGGTTAATAGATAACCTGCTTGGTCCATATCTTATGAGCCGAGGTAATTCATTACACCCTTTTCTTATCCTGATTTCAGTACTTGGAGGTATTTCAGTGTTCGGACCAATTGGATTTATTGTCGGTCCGGTGATAATAAGTTTGTTTATGGTGCTGCTTGAACTCTACGAAATCCACATAGCAGGTCAGCCAAATGTCGAATAATAGTACATAATGTAGTATATATGTTTCAACGAGATCAGATTGAGAGTCTACTAAAGCTAAATGGACTTAGTACTTCAGCAAGTGATGCTGAAATAAAATCTATTTTAATTAGCGCGCGTTGGCAACAGAAAGATGTTGAGGCGGCGATTTTGGTATTACGCGAAGATCCTGAGAGCCACATGACACACATGGATTCATTGCATAAAGTGTTTCGTTCTGATGAACGTTTAAGCCCTGAGACTATCTCAGAGCTCTTAGGTATTGAAATGAACATCACCTCAGAAGATATCGAGGTACAGCGTAAAAATGCCAAGCAAATGCTCTCAACGAGTCAAATGATGCAGATTACCATTATTGCTCTGGCCCTCTCCTTAATTTTTGTCTTTGCTGCTATGTGGTACTTAAAGATAGGTTTGTTCTACCAGTCTCTTCTCTAAATCATGAAACGGTTCTTGTTTTTTCTAGTAATTTTACTAGTAGCTTTGCCCACAGGATTAAGTATCCAGTATAATTTTCCAGCAGTAAGTGTAGGTGCTTTTTCAGAATTTCTGCCAGAGGTTGAAGAAGAGATAAAAGATATAAAACCATCGAGTATTACTTTTGTGGGGGACGTGATGCTTGCACGTCGTGTAGAATATTTTCTTGATAAGTATGGAAGTGACTATGTATATGGTTCATTACCAGAGGTGAGTACCTCAACTGTTCTTGTGGGGAATTTTGAATCATCTGTTCCTGAAATACACGAACCAACACCAGACCTCACTTTTTCTTTTGCTTCAAAGGAAGAACATTTGGCAGGACTATCTGAGTATGGTTTTTCTTACATGAGCCTGGCCAATAATCATAGTTACGACAAAGGGATTGGTGGTTTTTTATATACACAGAAATCTCTTGAAAATAATGACCTTATTCCTTTTGGAGAAGCAAAGGGAATCGGTACTACTACGATTGCTTATGTTGAACTTGAGGGTCTCACCGTTGCATTGGTGGGGCTACACACCCTTGAATCACTACCAAGTGACACACAGTTACAAAATGTCATGTTACAAGCACAGGCACAAAGTGATATCCAAATTGCGTATGTACATTGGGGCACAGAGTATGAGTTGAAACATTCAAGCTCTCAAGAACGCTTCGCACATAAATTAGTTGATTTGGGAGTTGATGCAGTCATTGGTCATCATCCGCATGTAGCCCAAGATGTAGAGGTATACAAAGATGCACCGATATTCTATTCACTAGGTAATTTTATTTTTGATCAGTACTTTAGTAAAGATGTCCAGAATGGGCTTTGGGTCGAACTTTCTTTCGCGAATCAGTCGGTGCAATATGAATTACGCGGGGTTACCTCTATTGGCTCACGAAGTACACCACGGCACATGTCTAAACACGAGGAAGATATTTTCTTAACGAGTATGGCTGGCCGAAGCGATGCAACATCAAGTCAACAGATTATGCAAGGAGTTATTGCTCAATAGTACCTTTTACTTGCAATTCTCATGAAATTACTTACTATGTCGTTACTAACTTAAGATTGAATATGATTAACAAATATGAAGCTGTAGGGATTTTTGCCAGTATTGCATTTATGACACTTGCACTGTTTCTTTTGCGTGTAGAAACTGCACCGGAACTTACTGGCAATGTTGACACTGACACACAGTCTGCCTCTATAGCAGTTGTAGATGAGAGTCTTCAAAATGAGTCGGAAGCATTATTCGGGGCGATTACAGATTCGCTCAGCGACCAAGGAGAAGTACAAAAACTCATAGTTGATGATGTTGTTATAGGTACTGGTGAAACAGCTCAGAAAGGGGATACTGTTACCGTGCACTACATCGGCACACTACAAAATGGTCAGCAATTCGACAGCTCATACTTACGAGGAGAACCTTTTTCTTTCACACTTGGAGGTGGAAAGGTTATAGAAGGCTGGGAGAAGGGAGTACTGGGTATGCAAGTAGGAGGAGATCGTATTCTCGTTATTCCACCTGAAATGGGTTATGGAGCACGTGCGGTAGGACCAATTCCAGGTAATTCAGTACTTGTTTTTGCAGTGAAACTATTAGAGATAAACTAAATGGCTGATAAGCCAATTAGTTTTGAGACGCTTAAAAAACAGCCCGGTACACTCGGTCGGGCTGGTGTCATTCATACACCGCATGGTGATATTGAAACCCCTGCTTTTGTGGTCGTAGGTACCAAAGGGACGGTAAAGAGCCTTAAACCAGAAGATATGCGTGATTACGTGGGTAATCAAGTTGCATTGGCAAATACCTACCATCTCTTTTTGCAGCCCGGAGAAGAAGTGATTAAGGAAGCTGGAGGTTTGCACAAGTTTGCTAATTGGGATATGCCGACCATTACCGACAGTGGTGGTTTTCAAGTTTTTTCACTTGGTGCAGCTTTTGGAAAAGGAGTGACAAAATTTGCCAAAGATGCAACTTTGAAAACGGAGGAAAATGCAGGACTCAATGTCTACTCTAAAAAATTTGCAGAAGATCATGGGAAGTTATGTGTAATTGACGAAGAGGGGGTAACCTTCACTTCTCACTTGGACGGATCGATGCATCGATTTACCGCAGAACGATCAATTGAAATTCAGCATGCAATTGGAGCCGACATTATCATTGCTTTTGATGAATGCACCTCGCCAACTGCGGATAAAGAGTATCAAAAAGAAGCAATGGACCGTACGCATCGATGGGCAAAACGGTCTATATTGGCCCATAAAGGTAACTATAATGCGTTGAAAAAACAGGGTATTTATGGGGTTGTTCAGGGTGGTCGTCACCTCGACTTACGCCAAGAAAGTGCACGTGTTTTAGCTGACATGGACTTTGATGGATTTGGAATTGGTGGCAGTTTTAGTAAAGAAGATTTAGGTGACAGTCTGAGAGTAGTGAACGAAATTCTTCCTGAAGATAAGCCGAGGCACTTGTTGGGTATTGGTGAGCCTGAAGACATTGTTGCTGGGGTCGCACATGGTTGTGATACTTTTGATTGTGTAGCTCCGACTCGTATAGCGCGTACCGGGACCATCTATGAACGAACAAGTGATGGACACAAACGAACAAATCTTTTAAATACAAAATACCAAAGAGACTTTAGTAAACCAGATGAATCATGCGACTGTCATGTGTGTACACATTACACCAAGGCGTATCTTGCACATCTTTTCCGCTCAGGAGAAATGCTCGGTCCTCATCTGGCATCCATCCACAATCTCTATTTCATTGTAAATTTTACCAAGAGGTTGCGTGAAGAAATTCTCCGAGGGTAGGGAAGTGTCATCAGTAAACTATAGACTTTGTTATTAATCATTGTTTATTATTTTTTATGTAAGTATTCACTTGATATATCTTGACAGCTCTCAAAACTGTGTGATTAGAAAAGTATAATTACTAAAAAATAATTGTTATTTTGACTCAAAGTCATGCCAATTTATTTTTAGAGACACTCGAAATCCCTAATGAATAAGCCGTATTTAAGCAGTGTAAGAAAAAACCTTCGAAAGCGAAGCTTTCGAAGGTGTTTTATCCCCACTCTACTCTTGACAAACAGTAGATTCGTTTAATTATATGGCTCAGTTAAGCCATATTTATGTGTATAAGTGGATAACTTCACCTTTGGTTAGCTATATAATGTAATTACCTTCCGGGATGATGAAAGATATGGAAGGAGGTATATAAAACGGATTCTCTAAGAATCAATATAAAACAACGTGTTTAGTCACTCAGCTCAAAAGTTGAAGTTTTTTTTCAAGGTAGTTTTTACTATGGTTTTTAACCTATATACTGAACTGTTTGCTACACATAATACACAGTCAGGAATATACCGATTCTTTAGTGTTATATTGCTCATTTCCCTCCTCCTCCCATCTTTCTTATACTCCCCAAACATTGTTTCCGCCGCAATCAACGAACAAATCAACTACCAAGGAAAACTCTTAGACAACCTCGGTTCTCCCGTAACCGATGGAACATACAACGTAGAATT
>JBLIMJ010000017.1:0-17405 GCA_047638595.1 Acidimicrobiales bacterium | reverse complement strand
GAAAAAAAATTGCCAGGATATTTTCAAATAGAGTTTGTGAAGGAAACGCAGACGTATAAGCTATGTACACCACTAGAACCAACTACCGGCAAGTAATGTATAGAACCAGGAGGTTATGGCACAGAATCTTATTTTGTCGATGTCTCTCCTCGAGTAAAACCATGATAGTTTTATTTTAAACTAGTAATTCTCTATGTGTAGGACTGTAGTATCAACTATTCTACTAGAAATGAGCTCTTCATGAGGGCTCGTTTTTGTTGTACTCACCACGGGATGATGTTCGGACTACTTTACTCGCGTAAGTTCCTTGTATCTGAAACAATTTATTTCATGATCATTTACCAGACCCATTGACTGCATGAATGCATAGACGATAGTTGAACCCACAAAGTTCATTCCACGCTCTTTAAGATCCAAACTGATTGTATCAGAAAGCACTGTATGTGCAGGTATTTCTTTCATACTTTTCGTTTTGTTTTTTACTGGTTTTCCCTCAACAAATCCCCATATGTACGTGTCAAATGAACCAAACTCTTTCTGTATTTTTAGAAAAACTTTTGCATTTCTAATTGCAGAATTAATTTTTAGTTTGTTACGTACGATTCCCTCGTTTTGTAACAGCTTTTCTTTTTTCTTTTCAGAGTACCTTGCTACTTTTTTCACGTTAAAGTTATCAAACGCCTTTCTATAGTTTTCTCTCTTGTTTAGTATCGTATTCCAGGAAAGTCCCGCCTGAGCTCCTTCTAAAATTATTAATTCAAATAGGTGGTCATCATCGTGTACAGGAAGACCCCACTCCTTATCGTGGTAGGACATCATGAGCTCCGTACTATTTTCCGGCCATTTACAGCGTCTCTTATCTTTCATTATGAAAGTATACCAAAATTTCAAACTTACCTCTCAAAGTATCAACTTTATATTAAAATACCCTTGAAAATAAGGGTATTTTTGTCAGCTCCGCAGGGTGGACGATGTTCGAACCTGTTTCTGATATAATCTAGGTATGATTACGAATTTTCCTTCAGACAGAACTGACGAAAAGTACATACTATGTGAAATTAGTAGAGGAAACTAGCCTAATACAACTCATCGATAGATAGAAATATGATTAGAATAATTGAATATTTAAAAAATAACGGAACTCTATGTTTCGCCATAGGATCTACTTTTGTAATGTTTTTATACGCAACACTCATTTTAGGTCGTGTCAGCAGTTGCTTCACTCTAGAAGTTGGAACAAATTCATTGGGTCTTTCTTTTTCTTACACTAAAGATATAGTTCAAACTTTCTTTACAACAAGGACCGAGGAACAACTTCTATGCTACAGCCAATTCCTGCAAATTTGGGACGTAATTTTTGCATTTGTTTATACATGTATGTACACATCTTGGATCATGTATTTCTTTAAAAACAAGCGTCTATTTTTGATAATTCCTATTCTTGTTATGATTGCCGACTGGTTAGAGAATTACGTTGAGTTACTGATGTTAAAAACCTATTTAAATTCAAATACCATATCCGAATCGTTAGTTTCATTGGGGTCTCTGATCAACTCTTTTAAATTTTCATTATCTAGCCTTACTTCTCTGATACTCCTCATTGGAATACTAATTACATTAAAAACATCTCTAATAAAACGAGCTAGTAGAAAAAACAAACCTGAAAAACAAGTCTGAAATTTTGTTCCCATTGTTGTACAAGCTCTGAACTCTGGTTGGAGTAAGATTAAAAGGGAAGTGGGGAAGTGTAAGTTCTTGAGTAAACATTTATAAGTTATTTTACCTTTAACAGGTTGAGAAGGCACAGTAAAATACAATAGAGCTTCGATTATCGAAGGTAGCACACATATAATCTTCATATCATATCCAATATATTTATTTACCACCTGCAAAAACAGCTACTATTAATATACTTAATTTGTAAAGAAATCTAAAATATTTTCAGCTGTCCGTGTCCCTTTTTTATACATTTCAGTATAGCCACATTGATTACATGAAAGCGTAACGAATGTTAAATTTTGTATATTAAATAGCTTTGTCCAAAAACCTCCTGCTACACGTAATTGGCCTGGGCTTAATTCCTGAGATTCACACTTTGCACATTTATGATTGTTATGTTCCATACATAAAGTATACCAAAAACCATCACGCTATCCTGCTCATATAAAAAGCCCTTACGAATAAGGGATTTTTAATAGCTCTGAACCTTCGGGGCTGTTGAAATATCACGGGGTGATATTGATAGCGATAACCTGTACTGAATCTGTAAACAAGTTTTCTTAAACTACATCCGTAACTCAGATAAAAGTAAAAATATTTCCCTTTTTTCACTCATTGGAAAATGGAAGTATACTTCCATTTTACTCATGTCGCTTGAAAGTACACTTTATATCTGACTACTCATTTGGTTTAGTAGGTTTCGAACACATTAAATGAATAATTATCTCAATATTTACTGTGGGCTGAACCCGTCTTCAAAGGATGGCGGCTCACTAGAAGGCGCCCCCATCGATGGAGAATCCGTTTCTGTTTCTGAAGGAGGCGTCCCCATTTGTGGAGAATCCGCCCCCATTGGTGAAGAATCCATTTCTGTCGGTTCTGTCGGTTCTGTCGGTTCTGTTGGTTCTGTTGGTTCTGTTGGTGAAGGATCCGTTTCTGTTTGCGTAGGAGCCATTCCTATTTCGGCTTCTGCGCCCACAAAAACGTATGAGGTTGCAGAGTATGCGCCACCTTTTACCTTCGACTTTGCTCCAGTGGCGATGTAGGCGTTCGCCAACAGCATGCCTTCGATCTCCGCCTCCGCGCCGAGGCTGATGTAGGTGCCCTGAACGTTCCAGATAACACGGGAGTCGTCGTCAGTACCATCCTTCCAAACGACCTTCGCGAGCGCACCAAAGGACACGTAGTCACGGACATTGATGATGAAGTCACCAGTGGTGGTATTATCAAGCGTGATGGTTACCCCTGCACTCACCACCAGCGAGCCATCGATCGTGTAGACTCCAGGGAGCCAGGTCTCATCGGTGCCAATGTTGCGAGTGACACCGCTGAACATGTTGGGAGCAGGGCTCACATCGGTGTTGCTGGGCGCTAGATGATACAAGTAATCTTGCACGATCTCTAGTTGTCCGACGTAATCCTCATTGTAGAGCCGATTTCCCCAGTTGCTTCCTGGAACTTGGACATCCCAGGATGATGTGTCGGAGAAATCTAGGTCCGTAAATAATTCTGAATTATACTTGTAGATTACCGCGCCTGCGCCAACTGTGGTGGCGGCTGCAGACTCGACACCGCCTTGGACCACTGAGTTCGCGCCGAGCGTGGTGGCAGCCCCAGAATAGACATCTCCTTTTAGTATCCGTACGCCCGCGCCGAGCGTGGTAGCAGCTCCAGAATCAATCGTGCCATGGACATCTGAGTTCGCGCCAACTGTGGTAGCGGCCCCAGAATCAATCGCGCCATGGACATCTGCGTTCGCGCCGAGTGTGGTGGCAGCTCCAGCAATAACGTTGCCACCGATCTGTGCATCAGCACCTAGGGTTACGTAGCTTTTAGCAAAGACCGCCGAATCCGTGAAGATCTCTGCGCCCATGTAGGTGGTCAAACTGCCTATGTCTGAATTATTGTTACGATCGTTACCTACGGCTGTATTCGCTATAAGCAGCAAGGCCGCAGCAAGCAGTAAGGCCGCAGTAAGAAGAGAGACAGAGGTAGGAGTTAGGATGTTTTTTATCGTAGTCATATTGTATATGTTTCGTTATTAATGGGGTGTTAGTATCATTGTACCCCCCATCTCCAAATACAGCCAACTAATAACTAAGCTCCAATAACTCATCTGTTGCATCGCACACAAACTCGCACTCATCAATCCTCAGACATTCCCTCAGTCGCTCATTTAACCAATGCAACGCTTTTTAATTTGCTTCGGCGGCAGGACTCGAATCTTACAGATAAGTACACCTTTTGGACATACGCTCCCTTTGGTCGAATCTGTCTCAAAAGCTTTCCGAGTCCTGACGAGAGGTGTGTAAACACCTTTCTCCGTCCGAAGCATCGACAACAGAAAGCACCCCAGAGGGGTGCTTTCTGTTGGATACCCTTGTATGGAAGCTTTTCGAACAATAGGTTGGGCAAATATTGAATGGGATTGAGTGAGTTTAGTTCTGTATAAAACTATTCACCTGGAAAATATTTGCCTTTTTTTTAAAATAAACCATAAGAGACATTAAAACAATACTCTTCACTCATACTTAGTCTTTAAGGGTACATTTTGCTCCACTTTCTGATTGTCTCAATCAGACGATCTCCGGTTCCGGTGATAGGACCATATAATAATACCAAACCTCAAATCGAACCAAGTTCCTTTCAGGATAATGCAGTAAACAAAAATTTTATTGTGCTAAAATATTACTCTATGTGCTTCTCAGCTCCTGTGAGTTTTGTCACCAGTGCAATACTTGCAACTACAGGTGTGTCTGTAATGAAGAAAAAACCACTCCGTAGTGAGATGTTAATTGCTTTCATACCGTTTCTTTTTTCCTTGCAGCAAGCTGTCGAGGGTGTTCAGTGGATTTTAATTAAACAAGGAGAACCGAATTTAATCTTAGGATATTTATTCTTACTAATTGCTTTCATCATCTGGCCGGTCTACATTCCCTTTGCGGTCTATAAAATTGAAAATAATATAAAGTACAAAAATATTTTACGTTTTTTTATTCTCGCAGGAATCGCTGTTGCAACCTGGTTGTTATTTTTCATGTTAGCAAACCCACTAGATATTTATGTGTATGATAGAAGTATTTTCTACTCCTTCCCTTACTTTCCATACCTGGTTGAGTTATACGCAGTAGTTATTGCTGGAAGTTTACTTCTCACTAGTCACAAATATATTCGATGGTTTGGCTACGCTATAACTATTTCTTTTCTTGTCTCTTATTTCTTTTATGCTATGACACTAACCTCTACTTGGTGCTTCTTTGCCGCGATCCTTAGCTTCATTCTTTATTTCCATTTTGCAAAAAAAAGCTGATATAGATGGAAAAAATGGTGTCAGCCAATATTTATATTTAGATCTAAGACAGGAATCTCGGTCGTTACATGACTATTATCCGTAGAGGACATACTAACTCGCTTCGCTCCCAATCAGTCGCGCAGAAGCATCGAGTCCTGACGAAAAGTACGTTTAGTACTTTTCTTCCGCGGAGTAAATGAAAAAAGACCCCAAAAGGGGACTTTTTTCATTTACCCCTGACCTTTGAGGCTGCTGAAATACCATAGGGGGTGGTATTGAAAGGGGTTACCCAGCTATTTATAAATAGCGATAACCTGTACTGAATCTGTAAACAAGTTTTCTTAAACTACATTCGTAGCTCAGATAAAGTAAAATATTTTCTTTTTCACTCATTCTAAAATGGAAGTAAACTTCCATTTTACTCATGTCGCTTGAAAGTAAACTTTATATCTGACTACTCATTTGGTTTAGTAGGTTTCGAACTTATCGTGTCCAAAATGATATCAATGTGATGGTGCCTGACCTGCAGAACTATAGCGTATTGGTGTAGGTCCTATAAATTTCTAGCGTCATAAGACCAATGTAATATCGCTTGTCGTTGCCTGGGTCTACAATACTGGTCTCCAGGTCGACAATTATGAGCTATTTGTGAAGCATGACGAGTGATAGCTTTCCAGCGTTTTATCTGACGCTTGTCATCTTCGTGACGCCGACCCATATAGTAGCGACAATACCACTGAAACCATCCACGAGGGTCGTCCTTATGTATCCAACCTTTATCTTTCCAGACTGAAAGTGGCTGACTGGCTTTTTCTTCATAATAATTAAGCTCTTTATGCTGCTCACCATCAGAAGAAAGTTTTGCATTTTTCCACCAGACCTTTGGAAACTCACTTGGTTTATCGCCAAAATATAACCCTCCAAAAACACCCATCTCAAGCATTTCTTGCGGTGTGAGGTGAGGTTTAAATTCTGGATGAAAGTTTTGGCCTGGTTTTTCGGTTCTGGCGTATGTATAGCCAGACTGCATTGAGTCATTAACAGTAAATTTATTCATACGTTAAGTTTTTGGAGGTAGTGGAAAAAATGCACTGGTGCGTTTTTTATATTCCTGAAAATTCTGATTATCCGCAAAGCTTTTCTCTAGCATCGGGATACCAGACACCTTTAAGATTAAGTAAGTAATAATCAGTGGACTAACCAAAGCAATATAACCCATTGGTAAAGAAGCAATCATTATCCATACACCCCACCACATTGTTACTTCCCCAAAGTAATTTGGATGTCGTGTGTATTTCCATAAGCCGCTTGAGAGAATCTCACCAGGGGGTGGTTTACTCATAATAAACCTGTCTAGTTGCCAGTCGCCAACAGTTTCGAAAAAGTAGCCAACGAGCCACACTAATAGACCAATGACAGAAACCAAACTCAATACTCCAGTGTTTCCGAATATGCTTACGTGAACAAATGAATATCCAACTGCAACCATTAAGAAACCTTGTAGTAGATAGACTTGAAAGTAACTACGGATGTAAAACCATTTACCCCACTCATCTCTCCATTTTTTATAACGAAAGTCCTCAGTCTTCTTTCTATTTCGCAAGAAAATCCTTAGAGTCAGTCGCATTCCCCATAGGCCAGCTAAGACCGTTAGAATTAGAGATAATTCACTCTGAGTACCACTAAAGTAACTTACTAAGGCTACTGTGAAAATACCTGTACCCCACGCCACATCAGCAATATCATTCCGCTTAAGGATTAATGATAAGATAAAAAGCCCGGTGACAAACACACCAATAACAGAAAAAGTGAAGGCTATTTGTTCAAGAAACATACTTAGAGTAAAAATGTCTTACCTAAGTAGTAACTAACAGCAGCCACACTACCAGTGAGTACAGTTCCCCAGATTATATCCACCACAGTCACAAGCACAGGCCAGTCTTTGATAGTTGCTAAGTTAGTGAAGTCATAAGTAGCATACGCAAAGAAGCCAAATAAAGCTCCAAGCAAAACCGCCTTTCCTAATGACCCTGCTTGTAGGGCAGGGTTAACAGCAAATATAATTATTCCAACAATATAGATCAAGTAGAAAATAATTGCCGCTGGCCAGTTAACTGGGCCGAGTAAAAAACCGATTTGCTCTTTATAGAAATCTTTACCAATCCAACCTAGCCAAATCATATCGATAATAAAAAAAGCTGGAATGGTCATTAGATATAGATAAAAGAATTGGAGCAGAGACATATGATTAGATATTTAAATAAGTAATTGTTAATTGCAAAACTGAAGCAAAAGAAACCCAGACAAGGTACGGAATGTTTACATACACTACCCAGGGTATTAGGGGATAAATGACGATACCTGCCCATATCATAGTCCCTAAAACAAGCAGAATATCTATAGATGCTAAGAGGTTGTTTTGGAATCCGAACTGTAGTGGTGTAAAAGCAAAATTGAAAACTAAGTTCAACATAAAAGGAAGTAAAACCATAAAAGGCAAAGCCCCTTTTGCATACTTATATGCAACATACCCGAAGGATATTGCAATTATTGCATAGAGAACACTCCAGACTGGACCAAACAGCCAAGCTGGAGGCGCCCATTCGGGTTTAATGAGAGTTAAGTACCAATTATATGTATCCATGGTATTTATTTAACAGGGATGATTATTTCGTTACGAAGCACTAGAGGCATTGATAACGGAGGGTTGTATCGTGCGACTTGAATCTCTCCATCTACTTCCAAACCATCCTTCTCAATTAACGCTAGGAGTTCTTTCTTTTTATTTTCAACTCTTTTTGCAGTTGGATACCATGTGAATGAGAGTACAGCTACTTTTCGTGAATCAACTTGAGTAATGGTGACTTGAGGATTGTTAGGCATCGGCAGTGTTTCTAATGTGTACTCAGATGGCAGAACAAAAGAAATTGTCCTCGATCCTGCATCTTTTTTAGTGTCTATAACAGGAACAGTCATGGCAATCTTTTCTGAGGATTTACTTTCAAGCACAGGCGCTGTCATTGCAATACTAGAGCGTGAAGTATTGTTTCCAAAGATATAATCACCAATTATACGAAAACCATTACTGCTCGCTTCTTCGTAGTTACCTGTAACGTCTGTTTCAGCGATAATATAAGGTTCATATTCACGTATGTCATACCCATTTTTGTGTTCAAGTACTGTAAATTTTGGTTCTTCAAGATTACGAACCACTATATAGCTTCCGACAGCCCAGATAAATAACAAGGTGACAAAAGCTAATCCGATGTAATAATACATAAACAGATTATAGCAGATTGAACCACCAACTATCCTACTAAAAATGAGTCCTATAATTAGAGCTTATTTTCGTTGCTCCGGCGGCAGGAGTCTTGGTCGTTACATGAACGGCACATCTCTCCTGTCTCCTCTATACCCCTCAGGCTTAAGAAAAGCTATCTAAGATCTTCAGGTCCTTACGTAAGCTCTCCCAGAGCTCACCCCGCTCGGAGCATCGAAAATAAAAAGACCCTCTTGCGAGGGATTTTTACTGGATGCTCCTGACCTTTGAGGCTGTTCAAACTTTTTAGATCCAAAATGATATCAGTGTGATGGTGCCTGATCTGCAGAATGGTAGTCTTTTAATGTAAATTAATTACTTTAGCGAAGCTAGCTTTTCAGGTGATGGTTTGTCGTTTTCTGCAAAATATTTTAGATCTCTCATGCCTTCCATAATTGTTTTGCCTAAATAGATTTTCATTAGAGGATACATCAAAAAACCAATCGGTTTCAGAGTAATATTGGGTGTTACCGTATGTTTTGAGGTATTCGCGTCAATGGCAATAACAGAGTTCGTACTTATGACACTACTAAATACTATTGAAGTTATGACACCCTTAAAGCTAAATGTCATACCCTCTTCATCATACGCCGTAAATTCTTCTGATATTTTACCAATGCTTGTATCGCACAACCTACCACCGACCGGTG
Source organism: Acidimicrobiales bacterium (assembly GCA_047638595.1). Classification (GTDB taxonomy): domain Bacteria; phylum Patescibacteriota; class Minisyncoccia; order Phycocordibacterales; family UBA918; genus OLB19. The sequence goes on along the minus strand of JBLIMJ010000017.1, from coordinate 8,425 downwards.
AGTTACTAATTTTTGGCGCATCATTGTTTATAGAAGAGTGGGGAACTGCGCGTGCGTATTTACCAATATCAGTAAATTGGTGCGCTAGTATATCCCAGACCTTTTCTGCCGGTGCATTTATAACAATTTCTTTTGAGAATTTCATATAGATAAGTATTATTAATTATTAAGCTTAGTTATTTCGAGGTACTTTTCGGCCATAATGGACCCTTCTTAGAGTGAAAATTTACGACCAATCAATGTACCCAAAGGCAGGAGTGGTTGGAGAGGAATCAGGTCAACGTCCATCAATCCTGCAACTACCAGTGGTAATTCATTCATGACTTGGCGAGCTTCGTCTTCATCCTTGCATTCTAGAATAAAAACCACACCAGGACTATTTACTTGAAACCAAAAATTACGAATTTTTCCATCCAAATAAGCTTCCATCGTGTGCTTAACTTCTTCAGCTCCAACAGCCCCGATTTGATCAGGGGTTACTCCTTCCTTTAATTTGCTTATTGCTAAGATTTGCATATATTTTACTTATTTAGTGATTAATATTTTTACTTCCTTGAATACCACTTCTCTAAGAGGGATAAGACTCTTGTACTCCTCACTATTCATGAACTCAACAGCTTTTTCTTTCGAAGGGAATTCTACTAGAGATACAACGTGAGGAGTTTCACCTTGGCCAAGATTTTCTCCAATCATATGCTTGGATACAGGCATAACACCGTATTCTGCTCCAAGAGCAGTTGCTTTCTCCGAATACTCTTTAAACTCAGGCATGTCCATCCCACCTTCGAGTAGTGTTGCTTCTATAATTACTGTACATTTGTTTTCTGTTTCCATATTTTTATTGTTTATCTATTTAATCTCCCTATACCATTGGCTAATGGCATTACCAACTCCGTGTGGGTTATCTTCTTGAATGAAGTGCTTTCCCTCGCCCACGTCTACCATCTTTATATTAGGAAAACTATTTCTAACATAATCCAAATCTTTTTCCAGAATTATTCCACCTGGATGCATGTACAAACACAATTTTGGAATCTGTGATTCTGACAAGTTCTTTATCCAGGCAATTTGCTTTTTGTAGACACCTTCTGGCTTTCCACTAATCGGCAACTCCTTTGGCCACATACGGATTGCCTTTCGGCTAGCAATCGTTGGGTACGGCTCCATATAGCGATTTGTTTCCTCTCTAGTTAACTTCCTGACGATTAGATCCGGCATTACTTTCTTTAAGAACATATTGCCCACACTTAACATCAGCCATCCAATAAAGGGAGCACGTATCATTTTAAACATTGGTGCGTATCCCAAAGGCATGTCTTCCCAATTTACTGTCCTAACCATCGCGTCCATGAACGCAATTGCTTTGACGTTGTCGGAATGCATATTTGCATAATGAAGACCGAGCCCCGATCCCCAATCATGTATCACGAGCGTAATGTTTTTTAGTTCCATTCTCTCAATAAATTCTTCGAGGTACGCATATTGATCATCAAACGTATAGTCAATATCCGGCTTATCAGATTTTCCCATTCCTATTAAGTCCGGCGCAATACAGCGCCCTTGATTGCTTACGTGTGGAATAACGTTGCGCCAAAGGTAAGACCACATGGGTTGGCCGTGCAAAAATAGTATTGGATCACCCTCGCCGTCTTCTACATAGTGCATACGCGAGCCTTTTACCTCTAAATATTTTGATTCAAACGGAAACTCCGCTGAAATTTCTGCGTCCTTCATGCTTTTATCCATACTAATTTGCTAACGAGTTAATAAGTAATGCCATTGTTTCTTTTCCTTTTTTAACGCTGTGTGTACCTTTGATTCTAGTGAGTACACCAATAAAAGTTGTGTGTATGAGTTCGGTAAGATCTTTTGAACTCATTGTTCCAATTAAATCACCTTCATTTTGAGCTTTTTTAACCAAAGGCTCAATTATATTAAGCACCATATTAAACTGATCGGTAGTTACTTTTCCTAGTGCAGAGTTTTGAATACCGAGTTCAGCCATAGTGTTTAAAACCAAACATCCTCTGCAATTCATACCTCTTTGCATATCAAGCATTTGTTCGTACATACCTCGGAGTCTATGTATTGCTTTTTCACCGTCACCTGTCACGAAGCGTCCAATAATTTCCTTAGACATCTCGCCATATGCAGCTATGGATTCAAGTAGAAAATTCTCTTTGCTCTCAAATGCATTATAAAAAGCACCTTTGGTCATTCCAGTTGTGGTGCATATCTCAGCAACTCCCAGGCTGTTGTATCCACGAGACCAAAACAGGTCGAATCCTTTAACAAGTACTTTTTCTCTGTCGTGTTTTATGTTCACAAGAACAGTATACGACAAACAGACCGATTGGTACAATCGATATATTAACAACTACCTCGTACACAGATTGGGATGATTCAAATATTGGCGAGGATAAAATGGGTGACAAAGATACAAAACAACCGCAACACTATTCGTGTTGCGGTTGTTTTGTCTCTAGCTACCAGAACTAACAAAGGATAAAAGGGGTCAGTGAACCGTACTCCGTAACATAGACACGAAATAGAAATGGTGATTTCATCTATGTACACAGCAAATGCCTAGGTACACATGACTGACCGATTCCATAAAAAAAGGAGCTGTCATACGACAGCTCCTTAAACGTTCTACAGTCTTTCTTCAGCCAATGTGGCAAAAGCACTACGTTCACCGTTTTGTAGGGTGATGTGACCGCAGAGATCCGCGTCCTGCATTTTGCGAATGAATACAGACAGTCCACAAGTATGTTCAGTAAGATGAGGATTATCAATCTGGCCTACGTTGCCTAGAAATACAATTTTTGAACCTTCACCAATACGAGTACTGGCCAGCTTCAGTACTTTTGGTGTGAGATCTTGTGTCTCATCAACAATGAACAGTGTATATTTGAGATTCCGACCTTTTATAAAGTTCAGTGAAGTGATTTGGATGCCTTTCATCATTTTCTTGTCATCTTCTTCACTCTGCTCTGTACCTTTCCCGCGCAAGCTGGCAATGTTATCCCAGAGTGCTCCCATCCAGGGACTGATTTTTGCGTTCAGGTCTCCGGTAAGGTAGCCAACACGTTCATCCGACCCTTGTAGAGAACGTGTATAGATGATCCGATCATATAGATTCATTTTATCCATCATGTGGATACCGGCGGCAAGGGTGAGGTAGGTTTTACCACTACCTGCCATTCCAGCGAGAGATACACCCGAAATATTAGAATCAAGCAGTAACTGCAGGGCAAAGCCCTGTTCGTCATTTTTCGGCTTGATACCCATTTCGCTGATCTCTTTAAGGAAATTAAAGCTTTGAGCAATGACGTTGCCAGAATCATCTCGTGAGACCACTCGCAGGCCTACCGCATCAGGTATGACGAGGAATTCGTTAGGTGCAACATCCTTCAGTGCTGCATGCTTGAGTGTGTATTGCGTACGGGTATTATCAACACTTTTGCATTCAACAATAGCAGTTTCCATGAAGTCTTCAGGCATTACATGGAAGCCAGGGTGATGATCTTCCTCACCCTGAATGGTACTTACTGCGTCACTGAGATATTCTTCAGCAGTGATGCCGACAACCATTGCTTTCACGCGACAGCTGCCGTCGTTGGATACTAAGACAACTCGTTTGCCTTCAGCTTGGAGCTTCAAACAAATGAGAATAATCCGATCGTCAGGATGATCCACATCAAGACTGATACTTATTATCTCGGGCAATGTTGGTTTTGAGAAATCAAAGAACAACTTGCCAGTGTGCGGTTTGCCGTTGAGCATTTCTGATGGGGGAGTCAGCAGGATACCCTGAGCAATCTCCTGTGTCGTTTTGCCGATCATCAATTGATCAACACAACGGATTGCTTTTCGAACGTTCCAGGCATCAGAAGAGTGGCCTTTCTTGTGGTTATCCAACTCCGCCCAAACCTGTCCAACGATACAGACTTCATGCTCTTCAAACTTAAACAATGAGTCCCATGCAGTCATAATCACGTTAGTATCCAGCACGTAGGTGATGACACCCTTTGTATCTTTTTTGATACGACGCAGTACCTTTGGGATACTTTGTTTAACATGCATGGTTTCAATTTTGTGCCGCTTATGCTTTTTATGCTGTGTCTTGCTGGAGGGAGGTCTCACCCTTTTGCTGCCTGATCCACCATTCTTGTCCTTCATTCCTTGAATACGTGACATATAGCGCTCCTTTTCAAAGTTCAACCTCTCTCAATCTACTCTAGAACGCAAAATATGCAAGCATATCTAGGTTTCCTGTGTCCGAGGACTGCAGTTGGCATGTTGTCGCGATTTTCTAAAATCGCTGGCAACCTTTTCGAGTCCTGACGAAAGTAATGTATGGACTCGTTCTGACGGTCACTAATTCGCAAGCTCATAAGTGCCGCGGGACACAGCCCACTTGTAAACACTGCTCCGCCGTTCGAGTCCTGCCCGAAAGCTCAGCTTTCTCGCCGGAGTGTAAGAAAAAAACCCCAGAAAGGGGACTTCTTTTATTTGCTCCGGACCTTTGAGGTTGTTCGAACTTTTTATATACAGGATGATAGCAGTGTGATCGTTCCTGACCTACAGGATGATGGTGTAGTAAAGAAAACTTTATTTTGGTTGAAGTGAAATTATAACGTTAATTTAGTCTTGTGGCACTTTTTCAATTAGATGCTTTGTTATTTTTATGTGCACAGATACCGCGGACAGTTACTTCAATTTCGTCTACCTGAAAATCTTCTAGACCAAGTAACTTCTTAATTTTTGTGTCTGGAGCAGTAAAGTGAATTACTTTTTCGCATTCAATACACACTGCATGGTGGTGTGGCTCATGTTGATACTCATATAGAGCTTCATCCGCTCCAAGATGAATCTGTCTAATGAGTTTCTCCTTCATAAACAAGTCAAGGCTGCGATAAATAGTAACGAGGTCAATTTGGGGAAGCTTGGCATGTATCTGGGCAGCAGAAAGAGTGTCGCGCTGGTTTTTTAGCACGTCAAGTATTTGTTGCCGTTTTTGAGTTATACGTAATGTCATATGCAAGTCATTTGCATTCTACCAGATATTTGTTAGACTAGCAATTGCAAGTCATTTGCATTTACTTATTATTACTTATTTATGATATTCGAACCAATTCTCGCTGCTGTCTGTATAGCTCTCACCTCTCTCATCGGAGTTTTCTTTTTTGGTAATTCACAAAAATTACTTGGTGCTCAGAAATATATAGTGCCAATGGCTGTTGGAATCTTCCTCAGTCTTGTTTTATTTGAACTTATTCCAGAAACTCTGGAGCTGGCTCCAGAGTTAGGAGGAATCGCTGTAGCGTTTGGTTTTATTGCTTTTTATGTCCTGGCTAACTACCTACACCAAAAGTATCATCATCTTGAAGCTGATGATTGTGACCACAAAGGAGCTGCAACCCTACTTCTCATTGGAGATGGAATTCATAACATTGCTGACGGAGTGATTCTAGGTGGGGCATTTCTCATCGACCCAGCTCTTGGTGTCGCTACAGCAATTGGTTTAGCTCTTCATGAGATCCCTCAAGAAATAGTTGAGTTTGGTGTATTAATACGGGCTGGGTATACCAAAACAAAAGCTGCGTTTTATAATCTGCTTTCTGCCAGTAGTATCATTTTAGGTACATTGCTTATTATGGTAATTGCAGAGCATGCTGGGGATTATATTTGGATATTCACAGGTATTGCAGCAGGAAATTTGCTTTTCTTGGCAGCTAGTGACCTACTCCCCCGTATTCACGGCAACCTGAAGAACTACGGGAGTATTTGGCATTCCACCATTTCAATTACATTAGGTTTTATCATAATGACCAGTATTCTGATGTGGACTCACGAACACTTTGGTCACGGACCTGAAGAACATCACGATGAGTCAGTAGAACATGCTCATAATGAATAATTTGGTATCATACTCTGACTATATAAACTTACTATGAAAAAATTATTTTATTTATTACCCTTCTTTGTATTTTTTACCTTGCCTCACACAGGTGCAGCACAGGTAGTATTCAATGAAGATCAAGGAATTTGGCACGGTAAAGTTATTGAAGTTATTACCGATGAGATGAAAACTATTCCTGGCACCGATACAGAACATTTGTACCAAACCATCAAAGTAGATGTGCTGGATGGTCCGAAAGAAGGTGAGATTATCACCATAGAGAATGACTATCTTGAACTGAGTGATGGCGACAAATTCTACTTTAGATACAATGTTTATATTGACGGTTCAGAGTCGTACGGAGTTATAAATATTGACCGTAAAGGGTCATTATTTTTTCTAATTGGACTATTTGTCTTAGCGGTAATTATATTCGGTAGGTGGCAGGGAGTCCGTTCATTGTTTGCTCTGGCTGGCAGCTTCTTTGCTATCTTTTATATTCTTATGCCAGGGATTTTAGGTGGCTGGAATCCAGTGTTAGCGAGTGTGTTGGTTGCTTCAGTAATTCTGTTTGCTGCCATCTTCTTTACTCATGGGTTTAATCGAGAATCAGCAGTGGCCTATGGCGGGACTATGATTGCCGTTTTTCTAACAAGCTTGTTTGCTATCTTTTCGGTACATCTTACTGACCTATCAGGATTTGCTTCCGAAGCATCAACCTATCTCAATTTTAATACTCGTGGTTCACTTGATTTCACTGCGCTTCTACTCGGAGCAATGATTATTGGAGTGCTGGGTGTACTTGATGATATTGCGGTGACACAAGCTGCCGTCGTCACCGAGTTATTTAATAGTAACTCTTCACTAAGCCGAGCAGAGGTGTACCGTAAAGCCTTACGGGTAGGGCGAGAACATGTAGGAGCTTTGGTAAATACGCTGGTACTTGCCTACACAGGAGCATCATTGCCGTTGTTACTTCATTTCTATACTGCCTCATCGAGTTTGAGTATGTCACTTAATACAGAGCTGTTCGCCACTGAAATTGTTCGCACGATTGTGGGTAGTATTGGATTAATACTGGCTGTTCCTATTGTGACAGTACTGGCAGTATTTTATCTCAAGGATTACAAACCTAAGCATGAACACTCGCATTCACACGGTCATATTTAATCACTGAAGAGAGGCTTTACTGCTAATAAAGGTTATTTTGTTGAGTCAAAAGTTCGAACATCCTGTTCGGGTACAAAAAATAGCACATACCCCTAGTGCTATTTTGGATACTCCGGACCATTGAGGTTGTTCGAACTTTTTATATGCAGAATGATAGAAGTGGGATGGTTGCAGAACTTTAGATCGATAGTCTTCTGGTTCATTCAGAATACGGAGGTACCCCCCCAGAAAAAATCGACCCTACACCCCATTGCGGAGAATGTAGCTTGCCTCCTGCATACGTTTGCTTAACGTTGCTCATAGTACCCAGCGACATTGAGTGTAAGGGTGACTGACTGAGACGTTTCGTTACGCCAGTACCAACCGTGTGTACCAGTGAACTCAGCGAGGAGTGAACCATTCCCGGCATCTGTCGTATCGACATCATAACTTTTGAATGGTAAAAATTTCTTCCCCTCTTCTTCCGTTGGTTCAGCATGAAAATCATAAAAGAGTGGGCTGGTTGCATTCCATGCAAAAAGGAACTGACTGCTTCTTTCAACCATAATTTTATATTCCACATCTTCACCTGCCTGAAGTGTAATTTCTTCTTCAAGTGTTTGGTATGCCAATGGACTTGGGATAAATGACTGCGTTGAAACACTAGATTCTTTTGCGAGATTCGTGAGACCAAGTAGTCCACCTATACCAGTCGGATCCTTCCCGTACTCTGCGGGCATAATAAAAAGTACCAGTACTGAAACTGCGACAAGTGCTGATACGATGACAGCTTTTGTAATCTGTGTGCTTGAGTAAGTAGGTTGTTGTAATTGTGTGTCGTTCATACTATCCAATGAAATATCCTACCATCTGGTATCCGATGAGCAAAAAGCCACCAAACATGAGTGCACTGTTTGCGAAATAGGCGTGTCTAATAAAGTAAGGTTTTGTTCTCCAGTACGTGAATATTAACAATAAGAAAGTGAGTACCAGTACTTGGCCGAGTTCAACACCTATATTGAAGCTAATCATATTTATGATAAGACCTTCGCTTGAAAGCGTAAAATCCTGAAGCTTTGTTGCTAGTCCTAAGCCATGAAAGAGACCGAAAATAGCAACTGCAACTTTCACATTGGGTCGAAAACTAAGCATGCGCCCAAATCCACCCATGTTGTCGAATGCTTTATAAACGATCGAACATCCAATGATTGCATCAACAATATATGGGTTTGCGTTGATACCCTCAAGTACTCCAGCTAGGAGTGTGATGCTATGTCCGAGTGTAAATAGACTAACGTAGACCGCCACATCCTTTAATCGATAGAGGAAGTAAAGGACTCCTGTTATGAACAGTATATGGTCATACCCAGT
>JBLIMJ010000016.1:0-20258 GCA_047638595.1 Acidimicrobiales bacterium | reverse complement strand
GGTGTTGGTGTTGGTGTTGGTGTTGGTGTTGGTGTTTGTGTTGAAGGTGATGTTCTGTCATTGCCAGCGTTAGTGTTCCCATTATTCCCCTTGTAATTATTATTGCCAGTCGTATGGCTTACAGGACTCTTGCTTGTACTGTTATTACTGGAGTTAGACTGAGCACCATTGGAATATTCCTTTTTTACATAACCGCTATTTCCATTTTTAGCAGTATTTTCATTACGAACATTCCCAGTTTTAGTTCCCGCTGAAGATCCAGTTCCCGCTTTAGCTCCAGATCCGTTTCCGGTTCCGGTTCCGGTTCCGGTTCCGGTTCCGGTTCCGGTTCCGGTTCCGGTTCCGGTTCCGGTTCCGGTTCCGGTTCCGGTTTCAGCATTTTCCCGTAAATGTTTAGGTATGTATGGGGGTTTATTACTGAAATTTTTTGCGTGCCACTGATTAATCAATTCTTCAACTGGCTCGCGGGTTTTTGTATACAGTTCACGACTACGCGCAATTACAATGCCTTTGCATGAAGAGCCTGTTTGTTCAATTGGTGGTAGTGTGACCGCTGAAAAAGGCTGGCTCCCGATACCATCAATCATCAAGGTGAGATAAATTTGTGCAAACCCTAAATTAACAATATCAGGGGCAAGAAACTTTGGTGTATACACTGTCTCAAGCACCTCAGCATCAAACGGACCTACACGGAAAGAAATAATAGTACCGACGTTACCAAACACAGCGTTTCTCACCTCCTCTTCCATCTGTTCAATGTACTGGTGCGCAATAGTGAGATTGAGTTTGTACTTACGTGCCTCAGAAAGAATGTCGGCAAACGTCGCATTTGCAAATGACTGGAACTCATCTACGTAAAAGTAAAAATTGGGGGCTGCTCTCATCTGTTCTGCTGTAAGGTCGGCTCGGCTCATGGCAGCTAGGTAAATACGGGTGGTAAGCATCGAGCCAAGCAAGTTAGCATTTTGGTCACCAACTAAACCTTTGGAAAGGTTCATAATAAGAATCTTTCGTTCATCCATAATTTTTCTTATGTCGAAACTAGAATGTGGTTGGCCGATGATATTTCGAATCAAGGGATTAGAGGTAAACTGTCCAATCTTATTTTTAATCGCGTCCCCTGCCTCTTGCATGTATCGTTCGTTGTACTTCAAAAACTCATCCACCCAAAATGACTTCACTGCAGGGTCAGTGACATTCTCTATCACTCGCATACGATAATCTTTATCAGAAAGCATTCGGTTCACCCCCAAAAGAGTTGAATCTGGATATTCTAAAAGAGCTAATAGGGTATTGGAAAGAATATACTCCATTCGAGCGCTCCATGCATCAAGCCATATTTTCTTAAATACCGACATGAGTCCTGATACTACCAAGTGTCGTTTGTCGGCCCCTACGTCTTCCATAACATTAAATGAAACTGGGTTGTCAGTATCAAACGGTGCAAAGTACACAACGTCGTCCTTTCGCTCCTCTGGAATGTAGTCAAGGAGTGTTTCAGCCGTCTGACCATGAGGGTCGATAAACGCAAGCCCGTTCCCATTCTTGATATCTTGCACCGCCATGTTCTCGAGTAAGGTTGACTTACCCATACCCGTCTTCCCAATGACATATACGTGTCGCGTTCGATCAATTGCCTTAATACCAAAAGGCACCTGTTGTCCACGGGCATCAGTCTTCGCAAAAAAAGTAATCTGTTCTGGGTCGTACATTGTGTAGTTAGTATACCAAAGGTGTCATAGAAAAAGGTCAGTAGTGTGGGAACTACTGACCTTTTTGAAAATGACCTCAGGAAAGTCAGGGGGCCATGTGTTGTATTGCAATCTGCTGGCTTTCAAGTTGTTTATTTTCTGCAGTCACCACGGCAAAAACGGCAGCAACTGCAAATAGACTTATGAATACTCCCACTGCAATCCCCATGAAATCAATGTCTCCTTTAGTATTATTTTCCACTATCTCACTCCTTTGAACTAAAATTCGACCGGTATTAAAACACCTTTGCGCGGTTAATGCAAGAGAGGGTGGGGACCCATAGGTCCCCACCCTCTCTTGCATGCTTACTCTCTTTATTTCTTGTAGTATTCCCGATACCAATCAGCAAACGTCTGTACCCCTTCCTCAACAGACATCTGTGCAGAAAAACCGAGCAACGCCTTTGCTTTGGTTGTATCGGCATATGTTTCATACACGTCACCATCTTGCATCGGCATCATATTTTTCTTTGCTTCCATGCCAAGTGCAGACTCAAGAAGTTCAATGTACTTTAATAGTTCAGTAGTATCCCCACAACCCAGATTCACAATCTCATATCCAAGAGGTTTCTCTACTGCTTTTACAAAACCGTCAACAATGTCATCTACGTGTGTAAAATCACGTCTGAGGTCGCCATTATTGTACACATCAATCGGCTTCCCTGCTGTCATAAGATCAGCAAACTTCATCATTGCCATATCTGGGCGACTCCACGGTCCGTACACAGTAAAGAAACGGAGTGCCGTTGTCTCAATGCCGAACAATGTGTAATACGTGTACGCAATCAGCTCGCACGCTCGCTTAGACGCACCATACACTGAGATAGGTCGATCAGCTGTCACATCCTCAGCAAATGGTGCTTCTGTATCATTTCCGTAGACCGAAGATGATGACGCAAACACCATACGACTGACTCCGTGCTTTTTCATCGCCTCAAAGAGATTGAGCGTCCCACGAATATTTACCTCAACATGTGCCTCAGGATGGTCAATAGATGAACGGACCCCTGCATTACCTGCGAAGTGACACACTACATCAAACGAACTTTTTTCAAACAAAGAACCGAGCAGTTCTTCATCCATTATATCTCCCTCTATTACTTCTACATCTTCGAGGAATTTTACTACTCTGTCGCGCTTCAGATTAACATCATAATAAGGACAAAAATTATCCAACACGGTGATAATGTGACCTTTATTAGCAAGGGTTCGTGAAAGGGCACTTCCGATAAAACCTGCTCCTCCTGTTACTAAAATATTCATACTAATCTCTATAACCTACAATACTGCACTATCGTTGTACAGCTGTTGTGGTATTAACTTCTAATACACCCGGTTCTTTCAATGCTGCTTTTGTATAAATATTGCTTGGTGCCCAAATCATCCAAGACATCACTCCAGCATCATAACTAGCTTGAATTTGTGCACGCACATCGTCCGCGTCATAGTCACCTCCATAGTCGAAGTCCTGAATCCAGGTACGCAGTTTAGAGGCACCATAGACAGGCTTATTATATTTACCTGTTGCGATGACTGTTCCGCTGGCATTGGTGTATGTTTCAGGCGTATGCAAGAAACCTTCCATTGGTGTTGTTGAGGACAGCATGCGATCAACACCAGCCTGCATTGCATAATTTACTATTTTGTATGGATAGTCATTTGGGTTACCTAAGCCAAGGAAGTTATTTGGGTAGTGTGACGGATATACCATGGGCGCGACAAAATCAAAGTACGGAGCTGTCCTGTCCTGCACTTGTCCAATAGATAAATCGTCAAAGTTGGTTGTGGTCATTCCAAAGAGGTCAGCTGAGGTATACGGTGTACCTGAGGCACGTCCTGTGTTTACATGAGCAAACGTATTAAAGTATTTCTCATCATCAAGTTCTTCATTTAGATACTTAAAGAATGCTTCGAGGTTGGCTTGTTTGTCTGTGCCATATTCTCCAGCAATACTAAGAGGAAAGGAGATGTCACTCATTGGACCGTCTGATGGATATCGGACGTAGTCAAAGTTGAGTTCATCAAAACCTATATTGTATGAGTCGGCAGACAATGAAATAATATGATCCCAATATTCAGTAGCTGCTACATCTATAAACGATAAACCTTTATTGTCTTTCCAATTTGTCACACCATCCAATTTTTTTACCGCTAAGTCAGGTCGGAGTTTTGCATAAAATGGATCTTGAAAAACTGTAATACGGGCTATCACAAAAATGTCATTATCATGGAGCATCTGTATCAATGATTGCATGTCGCGTGTGCCACATCGTGCATTTTGCCACGCAGGACCCCAACCTTCCGACTGTGCTGGAAACGAAATAGTTCCCGAGTAATCTTTCACATCAATGATGACACTATTAACCTCGGTTTCCTGCATTAACGTTACTAACTTCTCGCGGAAACTTGGTGTGCCTGCAACACATGAGGTCATGTAAATTGCTTTTACCTGCGAAGGTAATGGAACGTGCGTGATGACTTCACGTTCATCTGTCGCAACAGTTGTCACCGTTTCTTCAACAGATGTAGTTACCACAGGGCTCTCCCCCTCTTTAATGACTGTCGCATCAGCAACCTCATAGGTTACCGAAAAAAATGCAGGCCCATATATAGCAGCCAATATAAAAACTCCAAGAAATCCTACTGCCACAACTGTTACCTTTGCAGTCATAGACATCTAGATATTAAATTCATCCTCCTCTTTCGGACGAGATCCATTATTTTCCACAAACGAGTCCGTATCACGTTCTCCGTTTTCTTTTTCAATGCTTCGTATATATGCCTTATGGCGCAGTGAATATCCAACAAACATTAATAACAATCCTGAAACTGTATACGAATACAGCTTCCAAGCATCTGGAATACCGATATATGGCACTATAAAAACTATCAGCCCTAGAAAAAATACAATCGATTCTCGTGTCATAGAGTGAAGTATAACGATATTTTCAGTGTCTGTCACTGTGGACGAAATAACGACCAACACAACCCCTAACCTTTCAACTTAAGACATCGGATGTCTTAAGTACTATTGTGAAACGATAATTACGAATTCTCCCTTTTGTCGCACTGGTTCTGCTTCAAGTATTGCAATAATTTCAGTTGGTGTACCTACGAGCATCTCTTCATGCATCTTAGTAAGTTCACGTCCAATCTGGCAATTAATCGGGTGATTACTTGCCAGATCTTGCAATGATTCAAGAGCTTTCATAATACGGTGTGTTGACTCAAAGAAAATGACGGGACGGTCAAAGGAAGGAAGACTTTCAAAGAAAGTCTTCCTTCCTTTCTTTTGTGGAGCAAAACCTAAAAAAGAAAACTGATTGCCGGTAAGTCCTGCAATAGAGAATGCTGCAGTAACTGCGGAAGCTCCAGGAATTGCATCTACACGTGCACCTACGGCACGCGCCTTTTGAACCAACAACACCCCTGGGTCAGAAACCCCAGGAGTCCCCGCATCAGAAACCAACGCCAAATGCATACCATTCTCCATATCATTAATGATATCAAGATGAGCTTTGTCACTAGTATGCGCATCATACCGCCTCATCCGTGTTTTGATTTCGTGCCGTGCGAGTAACTTCCCTGTCACCCGCGTGTCTTCACAGAGAATGTAGTCCGCTTCATTAAGCACACGAAGAGCCCTCAGAGTAATATCCTCCATGTTCCCAATTGGCGTTGCTACTACCGAGAGTGTTCCAGGTGTTTCCATAATTAAATTTATCTTTATTTAAAATAAGAATGATTTTACTCAACTCTTTTCCCGTTAATATATCTATAATTTTTATCCTGGGCATCATACTCTGAATCTCTTGTAATATTCTGTACAAGTTGAAAACTTTCTAAATCCGCACCATTCACCATTTCTTTCCCAAAATAAACATTGAACATATCTTTTGCATACATTTCTTCAGAACCTACATACTGGCTAACTCCATGACCAAGAATCATAAAAGTGAAGGGGTCAGCTCCAGCTAATTCAGTATAACTCCGCTTCAAATTATGCGTCACATAGACAGAATATTTATCCTTCATGTATCGGTGCCAACCAGTACTTGGAACAAATTCGAGGGAATCTATGTTCCTAAAACCGCCTGTCGGCGTAACATCACGCATAAATGATTTTAAAATGACATGCGTAGAATCTTTTGCGTATAATGAACCATCATCATTGGGAATTCCTGCATTTAAACTAAATGTCTGAGGATCAATATCTGGCATTACGGAAAATAAACAATCTCCCAGCACATCATTACAAAGAGCGTAAACATAATCATTGTCGATACCAAATTCAGTACTCAAGACCGAAAAACTTGCTGGATCATGAATTGGTATCTTGACCTCGTTGTAATAAATATCTATCCCATCTGAGTAATATGGTGATGGTAAGCCATTATCTTTATAAGTAACCTGAGATTGTTCTTGAACAACACGATTAACCAGTTGATTCTGTTTCCCTGCTTCTTCTACAGGAGAAAAATATATCACGATGCAAACCACTATCATCAATAAAATAACAGACCCAGTTAGTATTTTAGTCGAAAAATTCATAATCAAAGGTTATCATTACCTACACAAAAAGAAAAGCATAAAATACTCCAGTTAACTGGAGTATTTTATGCTTTTCTCAACTCAATTTTGCAATACTACTCATTATCTCCATGATTTTGTCAGAACGAGGTGAGCGAAGAAAAATTTGTGAGGTGTACTTGTGGTACATTGAACAAATTTTTCTGAAGCTCAACGAAGTTCTGGCGGAATCTGGTGATAATGAGTTACTTCCAGGTGAAACCTCGCCCAAAGTGCCCCCACTCCGCAGTCTTCCCATAAATAGGTTGATCCAATTGCAAAAATGAGCGGATGCCTTTTGGTGTCAGGTCGTACCCTTCTACTTCTTGTGCTACTCCATCGACTACCACTACTGCCATAAGGGCTTCTGGGTATCCAATGGCGTACGCCAACTTCACAAATGCAGTTTGCGCTTCTGGGTTTGCTTCAAGAGTATCCACTGCAATACGCCGTGCCATGTATGCACCTGAACGATCAACCTTACTTGGGTCTTTGCCGGAAAACGCGCCACCTCCTACAGGGATCTCTGGACCGTAGTTGTCTACAATAATCTTTCTTCCGGTAAGTCCTGCGTCAGCATCGAAACCACCCTGGCTCCAGTCCCCTGCTGGGTTGATGTGATACTCCTTTGCGTTGGGAATTTCTTTTTTTACCAGTGCGAGCAACTCATCTCCGGGGGCATTTTGAAAACTTGCCACCACAGAAAAGATACTTCCATCTTCACCAAGTGTGACTTGTGTCTTTCCGTCATATGGATATTTCTCGTATGCCTTCTGGCAAACTCCTCGTGCGAGCTCATATTCTTTTGGCATGTAGGTGTCGGTCTCACGTGTTGCATAGCCAGTCATAATTCCTTGGTCACCAGCACCATCAGCATCAACGCCACGCCCAATCTCACGACTCTGTTCAACAACGTGAACCGACATGTCGTACTCTCCATCGACAATGGTGTCAACAATCGCACAAATATCTATATCTTTCGCATTTGAGGTCACTTCACCAGTTACAAAAATCTTCCCGTGTGAACCGACAGATTCTACTGCCACTCGGCTTTTTGGGTCCTGCGCCAGGTATGCATCTAGCACTGCGTCCGAGATTCGGTCACACATTTTATCAGGATGTCCTGGAGACACGCATTCCGCTGTTTTCATCATAATTATTTTATGTACTTACTTTTTAATATGTACAAATACAAAAGCGACATAATACTATGTCGCATCCGAGGAGTTTTGCATCTACCTAAACGTGCGTTTAGTTGAATGTCGCACCTTATTACCAAATGGCAAGAGGTTGCGGACGGATTCTCGAACAAACTGTTCAGCGGGTCAATTCCCTAATCCGTACTCTGGATACTTCTTTATGTAATTGTGACAATAGTATATACCATATGACACATTAAAAAGTTACACCCAAACGTATCATCATCGTATTAATCTATGTACAAAATTTCTTAGTTTTTCTAATTGATCTACAGTACATCCTAATTTGATGAGCATGAGTTCACCATATGCAAAAAATTCATGAGTTAGTGGAATAATTTTTACTTGTCCGCACACAACAAACTGGAAGTGTGTAGTCTTCGGATAGAACAAATAACAAATTATTCTTATTCTTCGTATATGACGTTTTTGGGAAACAAAAACAAAATGAGGGTTGCTGTACAGCTCCTGTGCCTTTTGTACGACCCACTGTATTTCTGAAAATGTACCGAAAACTTTGTGGTCATCTTGGTTAA
The DNA here is from genome assembly GCA_047638595.1 of Acidimicrobiales bacterium. Lineage (GTDB taxonomy): Bacteria > Patescibacteriota > Minisyncoccia > Phycocordibacterales > UBA918 > OLB19. The sequence goes on along the minus strand of JBLIMJ010000016.1, from coordinate 12,203 downwards.
CAAATGTTGGTATGTCAGCACCAGTTTCTTGCAAGAATTCTTGCGAGTATTGTGCAAGAGTTTTTTCATTCTTACTTTGTGGTGGCGTCCCCGCTCCTAGACCTATAACCATTCTTGGGCAAGATATTTTGCTACGTGTGCGAATTTCTCTCACTGCCGCATTACACCGCACTTTTGCATTCTCACCTATGACACCGTTAAGAGTCCCGAAAGCCAAAGGTACAAAAACTACTGTTTTCGTACTATCTTCTGTTTTAGTATCTTGATAGGTAATACGCAAATTAACTTACCAACAACGCTGCTACCTTTGTTACATCCCCTGCTCCCATAACTACAACGACATCATCTAGACCGACCGATTCTTTTACGGTTACTACTGCTCCATCAAAAGTATGGAAGAATTCGGATTGGGTTCCTTGTTCTACAATACTTTCACTTAATTTCTCTGCAGATACTCCTGATTTATTTTCCTCTCGTGCTGCGTAGATTGGAAGTATAAGTACTCGATCTGCTTTTGCTAAAGACAAAGCGAAGTCATCAAACAGTTCATGAGTGCGTGAATAGGTGTGACCTTGAAATACTATGGTTAATTTCCTATCTGGATAGAGTTCTCGTACGCCACTTATCGTTGCAGTAATTTCTGTAGGGTGATGTGCATAATCATCATACACCTTTGCACCGTTTACCTCTCCTTTGTACTCAAAGCGACGTTGTGTACCTGCAAAGTTCTCAAGTGCTTCTGCAATGATGCCTTTGTCAGCACCGAGTACCAGTGCCGTCGCTCGGGCTGCGCCCGCGTTCATGCGGTTATACAAACCAGGCTGCTTCAAAGCAATATCTCGAAACACTTCTATCTTATAGTCGTACACTCGTGCTTTTAACTGTCGCAGAACCGGTGCAACCTTCGGGTCCGACTTGATAGCAATGACTGCACCATCTTCAGGCACCTTCAGAGCAAGTTCATGGAATGCATCTTGGACATCTTCCAGGTCTTTGTAGTAGTCGACATGCTCATGCTCAAGGTTGGTAATAACCAGCACATCAGGCTCAAGAGTGAGAAAGTCACGCTTATACTCACATGCTTCAACAATGAAGTACTTACTCTTCCCTGCACGATAGTTACTCCCCGTCTTAGTACGTAATGAACCAACGATAGCTGTGGGGTCAAAACTCGCTTCTTCGAGTATGTCGATAAGCATCGCAGTGGTCGTTGTCTTCCCATGTGTTCCTGCCACCGCAATCAAATAATACTCATTAGCAATCTCGCCAAGCGCTTCAAAGTAGCTCGTAGTCCGAATGCCCGCTTCCCGCGCAGCAACAAGCTCCGGATGATCACTCGCCATCGCCTCGGTATACACCACCAAGTCAATACAGGGGACATCCGATGACTCCTGTTGGTTTGTAATATTCTGGGCTGTTTGTTCGTAGGTTACTGGGATTCCTTCAGTGATGAGCTTCTTTGTGTTTTCTGTTTCAGTTGTATCTGAACCACTGACCTCTTTACCTTCATGCTTAAAAAGCCGAGCAAGTCCGCTCATTCCAATTCCTCCGATTCCTATAAAATGTATTTTAGTGATGTGTTTCATGTGCTAATTTGTAATAAATTTCTTTTTTTCTTACTAAGATAACCAGCACCAACCATAACCACTGCTATTCCAGGCATTAACGTGTCTGATGTATATTGAGAAAATATAATCACACCTAAACTTACTCCGAATACTCCCAGCAAGAAAGCTGGGTGGTAATGAACGTTTTTATAATAGCTCGAAATGGTTGTATATATATCTTGCAGTTCTTTTTTATGCCTTGGGTCCGCCTGGAATATAGTGATCGCTAAGTACAGCATGCCGACATGCAAAACATAAGTGAACAATACCCAACCTAATGTAAACGCGCCCAGGTAACCTACAATACCATTCTGAACACCAAACATTGACTCAAAGTTCGTCGTTTTACATATATACACAAAAAGCAAAACAGCTAAAGTTGAATAACTAAATAGTAATGGGAGATTAGTTTCCTTTTTTTGCAAATACCAATACAGAAGTGGCACCAAAACAAAACCTGAACCAACAATACTGAGCTGTGTCAAAGGAATTAAATCTGGTGTAAAAATAAGGAGCGAAACCCCTATTGCCATCTGTACTACTAAATGCAATACATCCACTTCCACCCTCAAATATTTCAGACTAATGAATATTAATATCATCATCGACATCGAAACGTAGGAAAGTGACACAATCCAACCACCGCCTCCATGGTCAGTTAGAGCCGCCAATAATACCATGGCAGACATTAGGTAGAAGTATTTTTTTTTAATACGTGAAAAGTCTGTAATAGAAAATATATATGCAATGTATATACCCAAAGCAAAAAGAAATTGAGAAAGTACCATTATGTTACATATTGTTAATCAAACTCATAAACTCGTCATTCCTTTCGTACTCATTCTTGTATTGCTCGAACGATGCGAAGGCGGGAGAAAATAGAATAATGTCGCCGTTTTCTGATGCTAGTCGAGCTTCTTCAAACGCTTGTTCCAAGGACTCTACAACAGTCACTGAAATATCTCCATCATGAATAAGTTCTAAAAGAGTATTTGTCCCTGTACCAGGTGTAAGCACCACCTGCTTACAGTGTAGTCCAATTGAATACGCAAGCTTAGCGACGTCAATACCTTTATCAGATCCACCAGCAATCAAAACAATATTTTTATTTCCAATATCCAATGCATCGAGAGCTGCAACAGTTGCCGCTGGTGTAGTGGCGTTGTTGTCGTTGTAGATACGCACGTTGTCGACAGATTTTACATACTGGAGTCGGCCCTCTACCCCACCAAAAGAAGCGAGACCTTCAAAAATCATCTCGTCAGAAAGACTAATTGCCTTTAGTGCCTCATACGCCAATGCTGCGTTTAGTTTGTTGTGTTCGCCAGGCATCGCCAGTAGACAGTCTTCTGGGATGATTGAGCTATCAGCCAATATAACTTCCCCACGTAGTGAGATATCTGTACCTTTTGCTCGTTGGAATACCTCAGGAGTAGTAATGAACACTCCTGTATCTTCTTGGTTTTTAAAAATATTTGTCTTATCCAAGAAATACGCATCCATCGCCTTCTCTTTCATCTCCACTTCACTTAAGACATCGGATGTCCTAAGTGAAGTGTTTAGGTAGTAGTTCATGTGGTCTTCCATGAAATTCGTGAAGACGGCAATTTGTGGTGAGATACCTGCCCACCCAAATCCTTGCAGTTGCCATGAGTCGAGCTCCATGACACAGAGAGAACCTTCGTGTACTTCTTTTAGAAGTTGCAAGTTCGACACTCCACGAATATTCCCTCCGAGAATAATAGGCTCACCAGTAGAAACTGACAGTGTGTGATGAATCATCTGCGTGACTGTGGTCTTCCCGCGTGTTCCTGTGATTCCAATAATAGGCACACCTGAAAGTTCTGCAAACAGTGCCGCACTTTGTTTTAAAGGTACATTCGCTTCGCGAGCATGCCTCAGGTACTCAGAATCCAAGGGCACGCCTGCTCCTACTAAGATACAGTCACGCTCTTCAAAATCTCCCTTGCGATGCTCACCCAGCACATACGTAATATTTTTATACTCCGACAATTTTACTAGTGAGCTCGCTAATTCATCTTGAGACTTGAGGTCTGTCACAATAAGCTCTGCACCTGCTTCAGCCATAAACGCAACATCCCCTACCCCACGCCCAAGAAGCCCGAGCCCCATAACGGTAATTTTCTTCCCTTTAAAATAGTCTGTGAAATTCATATTGATTAGTGACATACTACACAAAATAACACTATTCCACCAGACACAAACAAAGGAGGAACCTTTGTCCGCCCTTTCGTTAGTTTTTAAACCAGATTCCTGGCACACAGCGACTTGCCTCACCCTTGAAATCACTCCCGTATATTGCATGGAGTACGTTCATTGCATTTGCGGTGTTTGCATTCTACCTCACCTCAGAGCTACAGGCTGTTCCAGCTTTTTAAGCTATTGCGTCAAGGAGATAATAAAAAACAGAAAGTACACTTTCTGTTTTTTATTATTATATAGAGCCCACAAATATAAAAATTGATAACCTTAACAGCTTCTGTAAGAAGTCAGATATCCAGCTTCCATACACAAACTGATGCTTCAAAGCTTCGTGCGGCTGCTAGGATTTGAAGTCTACGACTTCAGTACAGGTTGTCGATATTTTTCGTAAACTCAAAATACCAGGCAAGGTTATGCCCAATTTTTAAGGAGTCTCAACGACTATAAAAATGGAAATGCCCTTGGGGTGCAAATCCTAGCAGCTGGCAAAATGTAGAAAACCCAAACGCTTGCGCGTCTGGGTTTTCCATTTTGTGCGGCTGCTAGGATTTGAACCTAGGACCTTTCGCGTATCAGGCGACTGCTCTACCAACTGAGCTACAGCCGCAAGTGAAGAAAAATATCAAAGTTTACTTTTATATTGTTTCTGAACGCAGCGGATGGAAGCTTTTGCTTACAGCCGTGCACGAGAAACAAGTTACTACAATATCTTTATTTACCTGCGTACTCCCACAAGTGGCCAGTACTATAGCAAATAAATGTCAAAAATGTAAGGCCTCGGGAACATCAAAGGGCGACAAGAATATGTCGCCCTGCGTCCAGCGTTATTGAAAGAAGCTTCCTCCTCCTCCACTGCGGAAAAGTTTATAGCCTGCAATGATAGTCACAATCCCTGACATGGCCAAACCGATGACCCACCACAGTGGGACGACCTGTCCTGGTATATCGTCGCCAGTTGCGGCGACAACTGCAATAATTCCAACAGTAATCAGGATGCTCCCTATTGGTTTCTTCATAGTACTACTCCTCAACAACCTGTCGTTCTTACGACGACATAGTAACCTGGAATCATCCCAAGTTTCCTTTCATATTGTACGTAGAAAACTTATTTTGTCAATGTGGAGTGTCTTTATGCATCTTTTCTTCACAGTACGGTATGATAATAGAAAGTAATCCTATGAAAAAACAATCAATCACGTTCTCTCGTACCTACACACGACTCTTTCTTATCGGCAGTTTACTATTATTGCTACCATTTTTTACATATGCCCAAGGACGAACTGACATTCAGACATTTTTGGTCGACATTCCTTTATTTATTAAAAATCTCCTACTACCCTTCCTATTCAGTCTCGCATTCCTATACTTCCTCATCAACATGGTGCGCTACTTCATCATTGGTGGTGCAAATGAAGCTGAGCATGAAAAAGCGAAGCGGAATGCTTTGTATGGCATTGCAGCATTTGTATTTCTGATATCCATCTGGGGTATCGTGGGTATGTTTGTTCAGGGGCCATTAGAACAAACTGACACTGTATGTCCTGACTACATTTGTAGGGGTAGATAATTAAAATTCCTGCACATGGATACAGAATAAACACCATGCGAAGCATGGTGTTTATTCTTCATTTGATTATCAAATACGTTTTTGCATCTAAGCAAAAGAGGAGTTTAAAATCTCTTTTGTCTTATCCTTTTTCCTAGTCTTTTCCTAGTGTCAAATACCAGTTAATGGTTGTTGAGTATTATTACCAATTATATGTCTCGAAAGACGCATAACATCGACCAATTAGTCGTTATTGATGTTGGGTCACCCCTAGTCAACGACGTTTCCAATTGGAATTAATCCACGACCAGCTTCCGCTAGCCGTGCCTTGTTACGACTTAGTCCTTGTTATCGAGCTTACCGTCGGCCATGACTAGCATGGACTTCGGGCACTCCCGACTCCCCTGACTTGACGGGCGGTGAGTACAAGGCTCGGGAACGTATTCACCGCGGCGTGCTGATCCGCGATTACTAGCGATTCCGACTTCATGTGGGCGAGTTGCAGCCCACAATCCGAACTGGGGCAAGTTTTATAAGGATTTGCTCCACTTTACAGTATTGCGTCCCGTTGTGCTTACCATTGTAGCGTGTGTGCAGCCCGAGATATCTAGGGACATGCTGACCTGGCGTCATCCTCACCTTCCTCTCCCGTGAGGGAGCAGTCTCGCCTGACACTTGTAACAGGCAACGAGGGTTGCGTTCGTTTCCCCACTTAAGGGAACAGCTCAAGCCACGAACTGACGACGGCCATGCATCACCTGTCATACACCCTCGAAGGCTTCCTACCTTTCAGTAGGCGTGCAGTATGATATCTAATCTCGGTAAGGTTCCTCGCTTAGCGACGAATTAAGCCACGCGCTCCACCGCTTGTGCGAGCCCCCGTCTATTCCTTTGAGTTTTAAGCTTGCGCTCGTACTACCCAGGCGGTCCGCTTAATGCGTTAGCTTCGTCTCTGAAAGGGTCGATTCCTCCAAAAACCAGCGGACAGCGTTTAGGGCGTGGACTACCGGGGTATCTAATCCCGTTCGCTACCCACGCTTTCGTTCCTCAGCGTCAAGAAAGTGCCAGTGAACTGCCTTCGCATTTGGTATTCCCCATGATATCAACGGATTTCACCCCTACACCATGAGTTCTGTTCACCTCTCACTTCTTCTAGTTATACCGTTTCCAACGCGGGCCTGAGGTTGAGCCTCAGGATTTAACGTCCGACTAATATAACCGCCTACGAACCCTTTACGCCCAGTGAATCCGGGTAACGCTTGAGGCTTCTGTATTACCGCTCCTGCTGGCACAGAATTGGGAGCCCCTTATTCATGGAGTAACGTCAATAAAATTCCTCCTCCATAAAAGGTGTTTACGCCCCGAAAGGCTTCATCCACCACGCGGCGTCGCTCCGTCAGACTTTCGTCCATTGCGGAAGATTCTCGACTGCGGCCTCCCGTAGGAGTATGGACCGTGTCGCAGTTCCATCGGTGGGGGTCAGGCTCTCACCTCCCCTATCCGTCGTAGCCATGGTAAGCCGTTACCTTACCATCAAGCTGATAGAACGCAGGCCATTCCCAAAGCAATAAATTTTTACTCCGAAGAGACTATCAAGTATTATCCTGGATTTCTCCAGATTATCCCTGACTTTGGGGTATGTACCTACGTGTTCCTACCTCGTCTGCCATGGGTCTAAACCCATTCGACTTGCATGCCTCATCCACGCCGCCAGCGTTCACCCTGAGCTAGGATCAAACTCTAAGTTAAGACAGGTAGCTCAGTGAAATAAAAATGAATAAATCCATTTTTAATTCGCAATGTGCTTACCTGCGTCTAGACATATTTTCCGCGTGTACTTCATATCGCGTACTTATCTAGACATCCAAAGGATAAGACAAAAGAAAGTTCAAAACTTGAATGAAACAAGAAGCAAAGCTTCTATGTTGAATTTAGTTCTTAATTCTCCCCGTAAGGAAAATTGCTAGACTCCTTTTGTCTCGCTATGTGTTTACCAATTTATTACGTTCGTAATGCAATAAAATTAGTGATGCATACAGTTGCAATTGTTACGTCAAAATGACGTCGCTACATTGCAACTAGTATTTTCTGATGACCATCTCGTAATGGTCATCAAACGTATTTAATTGTCAAATGACTCTGTTTATTTCGTGAGAACCTTTCGCGAAAAATATTCGTTCATTGTGACGCAGTAAACTCAAAGCGTTATTTCCATACCGCATTTGTTTACTGCATCACATAACTCCCTAAACAGTGACCGCTATTATACAGACCTGAAATAAAAATGCAAGTTTTATATGTGAATGAAAATAATGAGCATATTATAGAGTTCGTTCGACCATCAATTTACCTACCGACACTGTTCAGGTTGCCAGTTATTTACTGTAAATAACTGACAACCTCTTGCAAAAATGCTTTAACATTTTCTCACTCACGGGTAGAACAAATCTTGCACTCTGCGTACAGAAAATATGTTCATAAGTTCACTATTTTCCAGCAACATAAATTTACATTAATCACTACACTTCTTACAGGAGCCGTTCAGGTTATCAATATTTTTCTTGCGTCAAAATATTTGTTAACCTCTTGCGAAGAGACATCAAGTCACTTCTCACCTTTGTTCATTTAACAAATTGTAAGTCCTGGGTGTGACTTTCTTTTGAGTCTCATTACTCATATAAGAAGAACGATTCTGCATCGAAAAAATGAGAAAAGCATGACTCAGTAGCGAGGACATAGCAAAGACCATAGGAAGTAGCAAAGTAGTTGGCTGTTCGGGCTGCGTATTAAAAACTCGAATTACTCAGTGATATCAATGGCATTGGAGTCACAAGAAGTTGCTGAAACGCTCGAGCTAACCTGAAGTCCAATAAATCCAGTACTGTCGAAACATGCATACCCTGCCCCACTTGGATCTTCAAACGTAACAGCATACGCAACAGTAGATGCGTTACATTGTGTACTGAGGTAACTTTGTGATTCCATGGCGGTGCATACAGCACCATATGATCCGGTTGCAATGAGAACTTGCTCTGCTGAATTTTGCAACGTTTTGAGACTATCGTACAGTACCGTTTCTTCTTCTTTAGTAAGAGGGCTCACAGGTGGCTCCTCCTCTTCAGGTTCGTCTATGCCAGCAGTCTCATCGACACCTAGGTCTTGAGATGGTTTTGCAACAGGTGCACCCCTTATATCTCCATCGGTATTTGCATTTTCTTGAACGCTGCTTGTACTAGTAGTTGTACTGTAAGACTCCAACGGAATTACCTCACTATCATCCACGGCTTCAGCATCTTTAGAATCTTGTGCCTTATTCATTTCCTCAATAGGAACATTATTGTCTTCGGATAGATTTTGTATATTTTCCGCTGAATCAAGTCCTAAAGCCGTTAACAGTTGTGGCCCTATATAATACCAAACAGCTATTCCTGAAATAAGCAGTATCATAAAGACCACACCAACAATAATCAAGACTGGTGATTTTTTATCTTTAACTTCAGGAGAAGGATCAGGAGCAGGCTCAGGCTCAGGCTCAGGCTCAACAACTGGTGGTGGGGCTACACGATTTTGAGCTTCGGCAATCAATGATTCGATAAGCGATTCATCGTATTCAGCACCTTGTAGTGCACCGCGGATGGTATCTATATCAAAACCCGCATTGAGCTGGTCTACTACATAAATAACTTGTTCTTCATTCATATATGAGGTACTAAAACTTATAGATATAATACATTAGACATTTACATTTGGACAGGTACAATAATGCACGATATGTCACAACAAGAAACCATCGTAATGTCTGTAGGGGGATCACTTATAGTCCCCGACGCAATTGATACGCATTTTTTATCATCACTAAAGGATCTTATAGAAACCGAAACGGCCAATGGCCGCCATTTTATTATTATAGCCGGGGGTGGACGTACCGCACGAAATTACCAAGAAGCAGCAGGTGAAGTGGCAACACTTACCAATGAAGACCTCGATTGGCTTGGTCTCCATGCTACCCGTCTTAATGGACACTTACTCTTAACCATCTTCCGTGAACTCGCACATCGCGTTATGGTTACCAACCCTGACGATGTGTTGGATATGCCCAAGGATGCAAAGCTTATCATCGCTGCAGGGTATCGACCTGGCGCAAGTACCGACCTCCGTGCAATCCAGATTGCCGATCTTGTGGGTGCAAAGAAAGTAATCAACTTATCAAACATCGATTACGTCTATACTGAGGACCCAAAGAAAAATCCCAACGCTGAAAAGATTGAGGACATCACTTGGGAGGATTTCCGAAAACTCATACCAGAAGAATGGGGACCAGGGCTTAACTCCCCTTTTGACCCTGTTGCAGCAAAAGAAGCCCAAGCAAAAAATATCGAAGTTGCTTCACTCAACGGCACAAAACTTATCTCCTTGAAGAATTACCTCGATGGAAATTCCTTCACCGGTACACGGATTCATAATTAACTCAGTATGCATAATAGAAAAAACTCGGCGCGGAGGCGCCGGGTTTTTTCTATGCTTTCTACCTACAAAGCATCCTATTTTTACTCGATTGTTCTACCTCTCCAGAAAATCCTGATCCGTCTATACAGTAGAAGGTTCCGAGGCTAAGTTTTTGCTCGATGCGATATCCATCCATACTAGCAGCACAGGCTACATCATCTGGTAAACCAATTGCACTGCATAAATCTGAATATTCAGAATTAATCTTATGGTAATGCCCAACTGAAGTTGAATAAGCTTTAAACTGTTTTTGTATTGTTTTAATATCGCTAGCGCCATCTGGAATAAGGTATTTTTGTACTAAAATTATCAGTGCAACTACAAGAACGCAAAAAACAAACCCCTCAAGTACTAACATTATCGTCTGTTTTATCTTCATAAAAAAAGTATATCACTAAATAATAGAATACTTTATACAAAATACACAGATTCTACTACCCTCTCTTGCATACTATTCAATAAGATGTTGTCTTTCAGCCATCTAGAATTACCTGTCCCTCTGACGGAACTTTGTTCAAACCATCAGAATTTAACCAAGCTAGCTCTTCTATTTCACTTGGGGGCATGAGTGCGCCCTCATACTTGGCTGTATATGCTTTAATTTCTACCAAAGTGCCTGATCTGTCATAGCTTCGGCTTTAAACTGTGTAACAGGCTCTATTGTCTCTTGTTTTATAATGATATTTGTCTCCTCTTTAATCTACCGCACCGATACTCCTTTTGATGTCTCTCCCTCCTTCTTTGGCCTCCTGGTAAATCAAAACTTCTTTCGGGCAAGTACGACAAAACAACATCTTACTATCAACAATACGAATCCAGGTTGACCTATTAATCATCTTCACTGCCAATTTTCTCTAACACTTCTTCTATTTGTGCCCCAAGTTCTTCAAATGTCCCTTCATTCATTATAGTGTGGTCAGCCATTTCCATCACTTTTGCTTTTTGCATACCACTTGGATCTGGGTCATTCATTTCAAGCGCTTCGTGCTTAGTAAACTCTGCTAGCGAAACATTGTCTGACGATGAGCCACGTGCAGTAATACGTTCATAGCGAATAGACTGATCCGCATCTGCAGCAAGTAAGACTCCTCCATTGGCTTTTAAAGTATCAGCTTCAGCTGTAGCTCGAATAGATTCGATAACTGCATTTTCAATTCCATCTGTCTCTTTTTTTGCAAGATAATATGTAATTAAAAAATCATGGCCACGTGATGCACGCATTTCGTTGGCAACTAAACGCATATTTGCTCGGCTGCTTTCAATTCCTCTTTTTACAAACTCTGCCTCCCAAATAGCTCGTGCGGAATAATGCACAAATCCTTTTTCTTTAACGAGGTAGTCAACGACGGCTCCTTTTCCTGCTCCGTCTGTTCCAGTGATTCCTATTATCATAAGTAAATATTATATGTAATTATACAAAATTTTATCAGTCGCCGGTGTCTTACAGACACTGTATACCTTGTCGACATTCCTTTTCGTAAACTCAAAAAATATCAGGCAAGGTCTTGCAAAGTGACGTTTAGTCACTTTGCACCTTTTGCAGCACCATTTGCTTCTTACAGAAGCTGTTCAGGTTTTCACTATTTTCTAAATAAAATAACTGACAACCTCTTTCGAAAGCGTCCCACGCCTTCTCACCGATTATCATACTACTTAGATCCTGTTTCCTTATTCACTTTCCTCTCTTCCTTACAGGAACTGTGCACCTTGTCAATATTTTTCATACATTCAAAATACTAGTCAAGGTCCTTCGAAGCTCCAAGCATTCGCTTCTCAGCCACAAACACCAACAGTGGATTCGCGATACAGATAGATGAGTATGTACCTGCGAGCACCCCTACAATGAGTACCAGTGAGAACGTCTGTGTAACCTCTCCCCCTATAAAGTAGAGTGCCGTTAGTGCCACCAACGTGGTCACTGACGTGTTGATTGAACGCATGAGCGTCTGAGACACTGACATGCCAACAATCTCACCAAATGGCTTCTGAAGGATGTACGTGGTCTCTTCACGTTCCATGCCGTCGGTACTGACCACTTTTACTTTCTTTTCTTGTCGATATTTAATCAAGTTTTCTCGCACACGGTCAAACACTACAATCGTGTCATTTACCGAGTACCCCAGTACGGCCAAGATCGCCATTATGAAAAGTACATCAGCCTCAACACCCATGAGGTACCCCATTAGAGCCATGACGGCTGTTGGCACGATGACATCATGCAAAAGTGCAAGGATGGTGATACCACCATAGATCCACGAACCAACGGGGTACGACACTCCAGCAAACGCAAATGCTACATAAAGAATAATAATCAGACTCAC
>JBLIMJ010000015.1:0-20638 GCA_047638595.1 Acidimicrobiales bacterium | reverse complement strand
CGAGTCCTCCCGTCGACACAAAATACCAAAACCCAAAGCATGTCTTTGGGTTTTGTTGTATTTTGCGAGACGGGAGGGCTCGAAAAGCTTTTGAGGTAGATTCGACTAAAAGGAGAATATATCCAAAAGGTATACTGCTCCTGTAAGGAGCGAGCCCTCCCGTCGACACAAAGAAAACCGCCTTTAGGCGGTTTTCAAAATGTTACACTAAATACTAAGCAGGAGATTCAGATTGTGGCTGCACAACTTCAGGAGTAGAGGTTTGGACTTGTTCCTCAACGGCAACTAGTCTAAATTTGTTTCCACCATGATTCTTGTAGTCTCTATTGATAGCCATTTTTGTAAATTGTACCTGTATCAGAATAGCTATAATGAGGACACCCCACTGAATGAGATCTGCCATAAAGGAATTAAATAGTCCTGCTGTTGTTATTATTTCTACAGAAACTTGAAGAATAAAAAGTACCAAGAATACTCTCCATGCTATGAACCACCAGATAGGTAGGGTTGTCTCCAGTGTCATTTCTTTTTCTTTCATATATTTATACTAAATTAAGTTAATTTAGTATATCAGAATTTTTAGGCATAAGGCACATAAATCGAGCCCTCACCACTATAAGAGCTGTTCACAAAGAATATACACACTATATAGCAGATTATACTATTTCGATATCTATATCTGATACTTTTAGTTTATGGGTCACGTGCAATTCGAAGAACAATATCCATCTCCTCAGTCTGTGGCGCCTAAGAATTCTGCGATGGTTGATTTAATCATTCGCCACTCGCATGGGTTAGCTAAAGACAAGCGATAGACATCCTTATTGCTATTAGGTATTTTTGTTTTTCTCATTTTTCTTATGGCTTATTTTTTATGTCTAACGGAGATACTGCGGACCTGAAATCCCCGGTGCTGACTTAATCAACAGTGAACAGCCTTTTGGCGCAATCAAAAGTCGATAGTGTATATGTATAAGAAAAGAAACAACAAAGGATTCACACTGATTGAACTTCTTGTTGTTATCGCAATTATAGGTACCTTGGCGAGTGTGGTCTTGGCCTCGCTGAATACCGCTCGAGCGAAAGGACGCGATGCATATAGAAAAGCGAGTTTAAGCTCAATACGTGTTGCTCTAGAATTGTACTATGACGACCATGGCACGTACGTCGTAAGTGGAGGAGGTTGGAATGGAGGAGGTCTGGGTTGGTTAGTTTATGAAAGTGGGAGTGCATACTCGACAGTAGTTACTCGGATACTATACAATAAAGGTTTTTAGGTGCAGCATTGGTTGATGATCCACTTCAAAGCCTAGGATTTATGATTTATATATGTACTAGAGGTGATTAGTACGCCATTTCAGCGACTCTGGAAAACCCCACGGCATCTGACATTGCATACATACAAACTACTTGCAATGGCGCCGGCGGGAATGGCACGCATCCACGATATGGTAAAAATTATGCGTTAGGGAACTAGGTCATCAAAATGATTGCAAAAATCACCCAACAATTAAGTTGGGTGATTTTTGTACTGCGCGGCCGAAGGGACTCGAACCCTCAACCTCCCGCGTGACAGGCGGGTGCTCTAACCAATTGAGCTACGGCCGCAGTTTATGGTCTGCCTTATACAATATTGTACAAGTGGCAAGAGTATATAGTTTTTCACCATTTTTTGCAATACACCAATGCTATACTTTTAACATGAATGAAGGCATGGAAACTCCAGAAGAAATAAAAGACATGCCCTTGTGGGCTGGTGTGATACTGAAGACTCATGCAGTACTACTTTTAGTTTCAGGTGCTGCGTTGATACTTAAGGTTATATTCCTCATGTTTGAGAGCTACCGCTGGTATATAGAACACTATGTAACACTTGGCTTATTCTCACTCCTGATCTTTCTCCTCGTATTCTACGCAATTGCCGTATTCCGAAGAAAAAAATGGATAACGCCAGTTATCTACGCAGTTGCATTCTCCAGTAGCACCATCTTCCTCTGGGTAATCTTATTTGGAAAAGTTCATGATTGGATTGGAGCACTCTGTGCAGTTACAGTTAGTCTTCTCATTTTCTCAACAGCATATGTTGTGACTGTGTTTAGAAGTACATTGAAAGGATCTATGCGTAATCTAAAGATACAGATACCGCTGTTGTTCGTCCTTTCGTTTCTCTTAATACCAGTATTCGTTTTTCCTTTCCTAAGTCTGATATACACCGACATAGACCCGATTGATGACTCGGACCTTATCCTTCCATACATACCCCTTCTTGCAGAAGAAGATAACGCTCACTATGCTTTGATAGACTTTGATACGTTAACTGAAAAAGAGCAAGAAAGTGTTGACCAAGCAGTTTCATTGCAACGTTTATTAAGAGATGGAGAAGAAATCGACCTCCAAGAGGCAATTCAACTGGTTGAAGAAACTCGTTTTATTACTGATGCATTTATAGAAGCTTCAGAGAAGAAAGGGTATCAATGCCCGACGTCGATTAATTCTTATACTTGGGATACTGTGTTGTGTCCGTTAAACGCTATGCGTGAAATGGCAGTACTTATGAGTCTTCGTATACATGTTGAAGCAGCGCTTGGATTAACAGAAGATGCGCTTAAACATGGTACGCACATAATCCAGTTTGCATCTACGATGAATCGCGGTGAGATGGGGACATTGATCGAACATCTGGTTGCTATTGCAGTTTCAAAGATTGGACTCACTTCACTTGAAGTAACGATTAATAAAGCAGAGTCATTTTCTTCACGGGAATTACTAGCTGTTTCAGATATACTAGCAAATACTAAACTTGGTCGTAGAGGACCTATTCGTTCTTATAAAGGTGAATATATGATTACAAAATATTCTGTATTGCAGGGTGACGAATATATTTTGTATACATGGAATCCTGAGTCAGTGCTCAGTAGTTATGTTTGGCAACCACAGCGGACACTTTCTAGATATGCTGAGATGTCACGTATGCGGGTTGCATATGGAAAAATGGAATGTGGCACAGGAGAGCAACTAGCGTCTGAAATGCATAATATTGTACTTGAAACAAAAAAAGAATCTATAAGTAGTATGGGTATTTTGAAACGAAATATAATAGGTAAAACACTTCTGTCTGTAAGCTTAGCTTCACTCAATACTGTTAAAGACAAAACCTGCGAAGCAGACGCACAAAACCAAGCCCTCCAGGAAAAACTACAAACTTTAGCAGCAGAAGCAAAGCTTCGAGAGGAAGCTGAGTTAGAGTCAGATAAAGAAGAGGATGATGTGGTTTTAGAATAGTTTATGCAATGTCCAAAAGATAAAATCGGAATGAACCAGTATAAGGTCCACAATATCTATGTGGATATATGTCCTGAGTGTCACGGGGTTTGGTTTGACGGAGGTGAACTCGGTAAAATTACTCAGGAGTTTGAACTTGGAAATTTTGCTGAGTTGTTCGAAAAATGGAAAGGGGAGTTAGAAAAAAGAGAACGGAGAGTAGATTTCTGGGAAGAGGGTTCGTATCAATGTCCTAAAGACTACAGTGTTATGAAAAAACATTTTTACGGCGGAGATTCTGACATTGGTATGGATAATTGTTCATTGTGTAATGGTTTCTGGTTTGATGGTGGGGAATTACAACAAATATGGGAATACAATCGCCCACAACCAAATAAAGACATACTTGCAACGGGGATAATAAAAATGATCTCAGGGCCAGATGAGATAGAAAGGAGAATACGTAAAAAATGGGCAAATACAGCATTGCTGTTAGCTAATCCAAAAGGATGGGCACTGTACGCTCTAGTGTTTATGATGCGAACAATGATAAATGAATTGTTGGATGTAGAACCAGAAACATAAAGTAGTCTTAGGTATGAATGTAAGTTTTGAACAATTTAATACAATTGAAGGATTGTTTTGGATACTATTGAGCTTTATAGTTTTTGTCGGTATTCGTTTTGTGCCAGCTGCATATCGTTTGCTCGCAGTGACAACCGGCGGAGTGTTTTTTATGTTTGGGATGTCGGACTTTGTAGAAATATACACAGGTGGATTTATTGGTGTTGCACCATGGCTGTTGGTGTGGAAGATAGTTTGTGTCACAGGATTACTCTTTTCTCTTGCATGGTATATAAAACTGCGTCTTACTCGCAAATAAGTAGTCCCATGAACTATGTTTGCAAAAGATAGATGTCTAGTATACTAATATGTATGTTAAATAATAATAAATGGTATTTCACCGCAAGTTCAATTATATTGGCAGTTGTCGCAATTGCACACCTAGGCAGAATTATCTTTATGCTTGAGGCTAATGTAGCAGGCGTATCAATCCCCCTTTGGGCTAGTGGAGTAGCAGTGATAGTTGCAGGATATCTTGCAGCACGAGGTTTCATGGAAGCACATAAGATGTAATCGTAGAATAAATATAAATAAAAAATACAGAACTTAGTTCTGTATTTTTTATATTGCAAATGCTTGAAGTTTTCAATTCCTCATTTGTTTGATAGGATATGCCACATGGTTCATGCACTGTGTGTTGGATCTAGAGACAGTAAAGTCGGGTTACAGACCCAGCCGAGTCTCTATGGGGTGGCAAACTTTCAGCCACCCCCTCAAGCGCCATCTTAGCTCAGTCGGTAGAGCGCATCCATGGTAAGGATGAGGTCCGCAGTTCAATTCTGCGAGATGGCTCATATTATTAAAACCCCATCAGGGGTTTTTAATATGAGCCATCTCAGGAAGTGCCTTGAGGCACTTCCGGCAGAATTGAAAGACGGAACATGTCGCCCTGCGACAGTGAGTCGGGTTCGACAGTACTTACTAGAATTAGAGCGGAGCGAATAATTATAGTTAGTAACTGGTGTTCAATTCTGCGAGATGGCTCATATTATTAAAACCCCATCAGGGGTTTTTAATATGAGCCATCTCAGGAAGTGCCTTGAGGCACTTCCGGCAGAATTGAAAGACGGAACATGTCGCCCTGCGACAGTGAGTCGGGTTCGACAGTACTTACTAGAATTAGAGCGGAGCGAATAATTATAGTTAGTAACTGGTGTTCAATTCTGCGAGATGGCTCATATTATTAAAACCCCATCAGGGGTTTTTAATATGAGCCATCTCAGGAAGTGCCTTGAGGCACTTCCTGCAGTGAGAAGTGACTCAATGTCACTTCGCAAGAGGTTAACTAATATTCTGAAGTATGAAGAATATTGATAACCTGAACAGTTCCTGTAAGGAATTGAAATACAGAACATTTCGCATCCCGTCCTTTGTTTTGCTATACTCATCCTATGGAAACTATTGAATTGAATGCAGAGAATATCGCACAGTATCTCCCTGACTGTGTTGAACTTCAGAAGTACTTGGTAACTGACCCCACAACGATAGACTCAGACTTTTTTGTTAAAACAGCAGAATGTTCACATAGTTATCTTGTAGGAATTTTAGATGATGAACATGTTGTCGGTTTGGGAGTTATAAGTAAAGTGGTGCATCCAGTGAATGTTACTGGATACCTAAACAACATAGTGGTGCACCCTGATACACGAGGAAAAGGTTTATTCTCCGTCATTATGGATACACTTGAAGCGAAAGCAAAAGATTGGCACTGTACAGACTTAGCGCTGACCTGTTCACGCGAAGCAGTGCAGGGTATGTATATAAAGCGTGGATACGCAGAAAAAGAAACAGGGTTTTATCTTCTCAAAATTTCCTAATGAAAGATGACACTCAGAAACGGATAGGGGAAATCGAAGCTGCCCAGCTGCAGTCAGATTTTTGGAATGATTCACAGAAGGCTCAAGTAATGATTAAAGAATTGCAGGAACTGAAAGATACTGCGGAAGGGAAAGGGAAGTATGATCGTAACAACGCAGTCATTACAATCGTTGCAGGGGCCGGAGGTGACGACTCAGAAGACTTTGCACGCATGTTGGTTGAAATGTATCAGAAGTATGCAGAGTCTCAAGGGTGGGACGTTATGGTGCTTGACTCACATCCAAACGACCATAATGGGTATCGCAATATTGTTTTTGAGATACTCGGAAAGGGCTCGTATGGTGTACTTCAAACCGAATCAGGAGTACATCGATTGGTGCGCATTTCTCCATTTGGTTCAGGCGGGAAACGTCAAACTTCTTTTGTGCTGGTAGAAGTTTCCCCGCAAGTTGATGACCCAAAAGAAGTCGATCTATCTGAAGATGACTTAGAAATAAGCTTTGCGCGAAGTGGTGGTGCAGGTGGGCAAAATGTAAACAAGAGAGAGACAGCCGTGCGTATTGTGCACGTTCCGACCAATATCTCAGTAAATGTATCAACAGAACGCTCCCAGCAACAAAATAGAGAGAAAGGACTCAAACTACTGGCAGGAAAAGTGTTTTCATTTAACGACGCACAGCACAAACGTGAGATGAGAGGTCTCTCAGCTGACAAAACAGTAAAAATTGAGTGGGGATCACAAATACGGTCGTATGTCCTACACCCCTATCAGATGGTCAAAGACCACCGTACGGACGCAGAAACGTCACAGGTTGATAAGGTTCTCGGAGGAGATATTCAGATGTTTCTTGATGCTTTTGTCGAGAAGTAAAGTAAAATGAGAGTTATTCAGAAATGCGCTCTAGGTGAAAAGTGACTCAATGTCACTTTGCAAGAGGTTACCTAATATTTTGTAAAAATATTGATAACCTGCACAGTTCCAGTAAGGAAGGAGCAAATTGGGAACTAAATTCGGAATAGTCGCTTATGCTCCTTTCCCCATTCAGTTTTTGGACACATCACAGGAACTTTAGTAGAATAGTGGAGATTTATTATGATTTACTTCGATAACGTATCGAAAACCTACAATGGCGGAAGTGGAGTTGCACTTGAGAGTGTATCATTCCAAGTCGCTCCTAAAGAATTTGTTTCTATCGTTGGACATTCAGGTGCTGGTAAGACAACTCTGTTAAAAATGCTCATTGCCGAAGATCGACCAACGCAAGGACAAGTTTTTTTTGAGTCACTCGATATTCATAAAATCCCAAGATCAAAATTGCCAAAGTACCGCCGAAAAATTGGTACTATTTTTCAAGATTTTAAACTCCTGCCTCATAAAACTGCGTATGAGAACATTGCATTTGCCATGGAGGCAAATGGACGTACTGATGATGAGATTGCTGAGAACGTTCCACAAGTGTTAGCACTGGTTGATCTTGAGGATAAGATTTGGAATTTCCCTGGGGAACTTTCAGGAGGAGAGAAACAACGTGTCGCAATTGCGCGCGCAATTGTGAACCAGCCAGATATTATCATTGCTGACGAGCCTACGGGGAATCTTGACCCCATTGCTACATACGAAGTGGTACAGATCTTAAGAAAAATTAATGACCTCGGTACGACTGTTATAATGACTACACACAACAAGGGGGTTATTGATGAACTTGAGCGTCGTGTGATTACTATGGATGAAGGACGTATTGTGCGCGACGACAAGGAGGGTAAATATGTTTTATAATTAGAGTATGTCAACTGCATTAAAAAGAATAGTTCGAGCAGGGTTTGTGGGATTTTGGCGCAACACTTTTGTTTCGTTAGCGGCCATTTTTGTAATGACCGTTTCATTGTTTGTGGTCGGATCAACAATGATGATAGACACGCTCCTAGGTGTCTCTCTGGAGAATATACAAGACAAGGTGGACATTAACGTGTATTTCGTTACTACTGCACAACAGACAGATATAGACTTGATACAAACCTCACTGGAGGCACTTCCGGATGTGGAAGAAGTTGTCTTTACCTCGCGCGAGGAAGCTCTTGCAACTTTTTCAGAGTTCCATAAAAATGAAACGATAATTATGCAAGGGCTTGAGGAGCTTGGTGAGAATCCTCTTGAAGCCTCTCTTTCTATTCGAGCAAAAGAAACTTCCCAGTACGAAGGCATCGCTTCCTTCTTAAGTGAACAACAAGCGATAGAGGATCCACAAAACCCACTTATTGATAAAGTGAACTACAGTGACAACGAAGAAGCAATCAACAAACTTACTACCATTATCGATGCCGTGAAGAATGCAACACTTATTATTATGGCGGTACTGGTTGCAGCATCTATTCTTATTACCTTTAACACAGTGAGGCTGACGGTGTACACCACACGCGAGGAAATTTCAGTTATGCGACTGGTAGGAGCGAGTAATGTGTTCATTCGTGGTCCGTTTATTCTCCAAGGGGTGATGTATGGGGTAGCTGCGGGCGTGTTGGCATTATTGGTACTCTATCCATTGATACTCTGGATTGGGCCCGCTACAGAGGAATTTTTCCAGTTTAATCTCTTCAACCACTTTGTTTCTGAGTTCGGCTATATCTTTGCGGTGTTAGTAGGTTCCGGTGTGGCTATGGGGGTAGTCTCGAGCTGGTTGGCAGTATCACGGTATTTACGAATTTAATTTTTAACAACAAACAAGATGGCTAAGACAACAAAGACGAAGAAAGAAAAGAAAAGCACAAAATACATCTTCGTCGTCGGTGGGGTTATGAGTGGTGTGGGGAAAGGAGTTGCGTCATCGTCTATTGCTAAGATTCTTCAAGGGCGTGGTCTTACAGTGACCGCTATAAAGATTGACCCTTATGTAAACGTAGATGCGGGGACTATGAACCCTACAGAACACGGTGAGTGTTTTGTACTGAAGGATGGTTTGGAAACAGACCAAGACATGGGTAACTATGAACGGTTTTTAAATATTGATATTCCTGGTATTAACTACATGACTACAGGAAGTATCTACCAGGCAGTGATTGCAAAAGAACGAAACCTTGGCTATGAAGGGCGAAATGTACAAGTGGTGCCGGACATTCCAGCTGAAGCAATCCGTCGCATTAAAAAAGCCGCTGAACTCGCTGACGCTGACGTAGTTCTTATTGAAGTAGGAGGTACTGTCGGAGAGTACGAAAATATATTGTTTATTGAAGCAATTCGTATGATGAAGACAGAAGTACCAGAAGATATCGCTGTAGTTATGGTCAGTTACTTGCCAGTACCAGGAAGTGTCGGAGAGATGAAGACAAAACCCACACAGCATGCTGCGCGTACACTAAGCGCTTCTGGAGTATTTGCCGACATCATTCTTGCGCGTGCGCCAGTCCCCGTAGATCAAAAGCGTAAAGAAAAAATCGCAAAGTTTTGCAATGTAAAAATTGAAAATGTTATTTCAGCACCTGATGAAGAAAGTATTTACGACATCCCATTAAACTTTGAAAAGAGCCATCTTTCTGACCGTTTGTGCGACATGCTGAATTTGCCGTGCACAAAGAAGTCCGATCTTGCTGAATGGAAGAAGTTTGTTTCTCGGTCAAAAAACACGAAGGATACGGTAAAAATTGCAGTCATTGGAAAATACTTTAGTTCAGGAGACTTTGTTCTCTCAGATGTTTATATTTCTGTACTCGAAGCTATTAAGTATTCATCATATAAACTTGGTCTGAAGCCCGAAATTACTTATTTATCGTCACAAGATTTTGCTGATGGAAAGAGACTTAAAGAACTTAAAAAATACGACGGAGTACTTGTACCAGGAGGATTTGGCAAAACAGGAATTGACGGCAAATTAAAGGTTATTGAATACGTACGAAAAAACAAGATTCCATATTTTGGTATTTGTTATGGTATGCAGCTTGCGGTACTCGAGTTTGCGCAAAATGTACTGAAGAAAAAAGAAGCAAGTACCGAAGAGGTAAATGAGAAAGCAAAAGACCTAGTGGTTGGTGTCATGCATGATCAAAAAGAAAAGATTGCCAAAGGGGACATGGGCGGAAGCATGCGTCTTGGTCAGTACCCCGCAATCCTGCAAAAAGGATCTATAGTCTACAAAGCATATAAACAAGATGAAATACTTGAACGACATCGCCATCGGTATGAAGTGAACCCCTCATACGTTACAGAGTTAGAAAATGCTGGATTGATGTTTTCTGGTAAGTCACCAGACGGGCGACTGATGGAAACTATGGAGCTACCTGAAGAGCTCCATCCGTTTTTTGTGGGAATACAGTTTCATCCTGAGTTGCAGGCACGGCCGTTGGACCCGCACCCTCTTTTTACAGCCTTCATCAAAGCCAGTTACGAGTCAAAGTAGTAAAATCACGTAATCTGCTTTGTCACCGCGCGGAAAAATACTTTCACCGTACCAAAAAGTACGGCTCAAGAATTTTTCCACTAGCTCCGCGCATCTCACGCAATTTTGCTACTTTGACCAGAGGAAAATATACAGATAAAAACCAAAACCACCCAATTAATTGGGTGGTTTTGGTTTGATGGTATACTAACTCTATTATTTGCAGTAAATGAAAGAGAAAGTATGTTTCAGGGAAATTGGAAGTGTAGTAAGTGTGGGGGAGCGATAACGGAATTGCCGTTTGAGCCACGAGGTGAGGCTGGCTTAACTTGTCGTGCATGCTACGGGAAGGCAAAGGATGCAGAGCAGTCAGATAGTGGAGCCCCTGAGTCTGAAATGCCTGGTGACGCGTCAGTAGCGCACGAAGCACCTGATATGCCAGAGATGCCAGATGATGCAGGAACAGCAGGGGAACAGCCACAGGCGCCAGATTTTGAAGATGCACCTGTTGCGACCGGTGAGAAGCCAAAGCATACAGGTGACTGGAAATGTTCAGGATGTGGAGCGGCGATTACAAGTTTACCGTTTGAACCCCGTAATACTGAAAACCTCAAGTGTCTAGACTGTTTCAAAAAGAGTAAGGCGTAACAAAACAAACCACCCAGATAGCTGGGTGGTTTGTTGTTAAAAGTGCTGATTTTTTTGAAGTATTGTGGTAGTCTAATGCGCACAAAGCTACTGACCTGTTGGTAGTTGATGATCATACCCGATCGTCTAATGGTAGGACTCTGGCTTTTGGTGCCAGCTATCGGGGTTCGAGTCCCTGTCGGGTAGCAGATATACAATCACCGCCTTTTGGCGGTTTTCGTATATCTGCTACCCGAAGAAAGCGGAGCTTTCGGCAGGACTCGAACGGCAGACCGATGTGAACGCAGTGAATAAGGGAGCCGCGTCCAGCGTTCTTATGACTGAAAGGAATTAGAAAAAGCGGGACGAGTCCCTGTCGGGTAGCTCTTAGTATAAAACACTCCTTCGGGAGTGTTTTTACTTTAGAGATACCCAGACAAGAAATAGTCCGGGGGACTATTTCGTGGGATTCGAAAAGTTTTTGAGACAGATTCGACTAAAGGGAGAATATGTCCAAAAGGTCTACTGAAGCTGTAAGCTTCGAGATATGGTCGGGCAGTAAACATGTGAGACCTGCCGAGGTCTATATACCAACGTATTTCAGAGGTTAAAAGCAAGGATGAGTCATGGGCTCGAACTTACCTTAAAAATACGTTGATAACAAAACTGTGATCATAGATCACAAATAGCACTATTCCGTACACTGCACACCTGTTGAGAGCAGTAACCAGAACACAGAAACATCAATCGTGTGTTTTTTGTGTTTTGGTTCGAAACTCAGCATCTTAGAGCTAGCACGAGGAAGCCTAGTTTATAAAGGTTTTTGAATTAGTCTAGACAAATAGTGGTTGTCTAGAGTTGTTGCATTCAGCATATCGCGTGAATGCTTTAGATATGCACTTGTTCAATGCTGTCATTGTAAAGATAAATGCGTTGGATGGTACACTGAATAATATGAAAGCATCTAAGAAAATTTTAATTATTGAAGACGAGAAGTCTCTCGGGAAAGTGGCCTCGAATAAGCTTCAGTCTGAAGGGTTTGAAGTATTGGTTTTGCCTGATGGTGTTGATGCACTTGAAGTTATACAGAGTGAGAATCCCGATCTGGTTCTGCTGGATCTTATAATGCCACACGTCGATGGCTTCACAGTACTTAAGACGATTAAAGAAAATCCAGACCTTCGTGATACGAAAGTAATAGTGTTGTCCAATCTGTCCCAGGACACTGATGTTGATGAGATTTTAAAATTAGGTGCAGAGGAGTTTCTGGTTAAATCTGACACCTCTCTTGGTGAAGTTGTGGAGGCAGTAAAACGTCATTTAAGTTAATGTACTTTCCAATATATTACAAGAGGACGAATTAAGAAAAATCTTTGTTGATACTTCAGGTCTCTTAACTGAAGAGGAGTTTACTGAGTCAGTAGCTGGTGCTCTTAATACGCATGAATCTTCACAGCTTTTTATTTTAAATCGTTATTTTGTGAGTGAAGAGCGATTTATTCCAAAAGAATACCTCGTCAGCTTGCTGTGGGGATGAAACAAAGGAAAGTTTGAAAACTTGGTTTTCATCTAAACAAAGAGCGTAAGCTCCTATTGATACTCCGCCGAATGAACGTAGTGATAGCGCAGTAAAAGAGGGGGATGTTTGCATCGGG
Organism: Acidimicrobiales bacterium; assembly: GCA_047638595.1. Lineage (GTDB taxonomy): Bacteria > Patescibacteriota > Minisyncoccia > Phycocordibacterales > UBA918 > OLB19. The sequence continues at coordinate 8,286 of JBLIMJ010000015.1, read as the reverse complement.
GGAGTTTTCATTAGATCTTTTTAAAGAGGTCAACAATAGTTCTTTGTTAATAAGTTTAAATGGGGTATATAACAAAAAAGGTATACTATTTACATGACTAGATTTCTTCGGAAGCTTTCTCACATAACATTTTATGTAATTATTGTGGCAGTTGTGATGGGAACAGTTTTCAGTATTGTTAAAGTTGAACGTGAACTTTTTGTGTCACAAGAGAGACGTGACGTCGAACAAAAAATTATCACATTGCGTGCGCAAATGGAGCAGAGTCTTAATCAGAGGTTGTTTTTAGTGACAACTCTTAAGGCACATGTTATTGCACACAATGGAGAGCTTGACGGTCAAACTTTTAACATATTAGCGGCGGCTCTTCTTGATGGATCGGATGGTATTAGAAGTATTCAACTCGCTCCAAACGCTGTAGTTACACAGGTACAACCTTTGGAGGGAAATGAAGCAGCCGTTGGACATGATTTGCTTAATGATGATAAAAGACGCGATGCTGTTGAGCGGGGAATTCAGTCAGGCACTTATGTAGTGGCTGGTCCACTTGAATTGCGACAGGGCGGTACTGCGATTATTGCAAGACAGCCAATCTATCTTCCGGAAGCTTCCTCCACAACTCTTCCAGCTTATGCAGATACTAAATTTGGAGCTTTCTGGGGTTTTGCAACAGTGCTGATAGATTTTGATGTGCTTATAAGTGCATCAAATCTAGACAAGTTTGAGGGTATTACAATATCTATGCGCGGCAAAGATGGTTTGGGTGATCAGGGAAGTATATTTTATGGTGACATCGAAACGTTTGAGTCCGACCCAGTCTTGCAATCTGTGACCCTTCCGGAAGGGTCATGGCAAATTGCCGCTATCCCTGTCGAAGGGTGGTCTACAAGTGCCCCGATAGAAAAAACTCTTTGGATATTCGGGTTTGTAATTTCTGGTGTAATAATAATATTGTCATTATTCTTACTTGCTGTCCCTGCTCGACTTCGGCGTCAAGTCGCTGAAAAAACTAAAGAAGTAAGTGATTTGGCAAAATTTCCATCAGAGAACCCTAATCCTATTATGAGGATTTCAGGTGATTATGTATTACTATATGCCAACAACTCTAGTGCATATATTCTAAAAGATTGGAAAATTTCTCAAGGCCAAAAACTGCCAAGCTCTATTTCCGAATCTATCGATAAATTATTAAGTCGTAAAAAAACCGGGTTGATAGAATTTTCTGTGAACCATAAATGTTATGCCTGCATTTTCTATTGTCCAGAAAATAACGAATACATAAATTTATATTTTAGAGACATTACCAATGAAAAAGCTGTTGATCGTGCCAAGACAGAATTTGTATCATTGGCTTCTCATCAGCTTCGAACACCTCTATCTGTCATAAATTGGCATAGTGAAATGTTGGCCGACAAAAAAGTCGGCAAGCTTAATGAAAAGCAAAAAGAGTATGTTCATGAAATTAGAGAAGGTAGTTTGCGCATGACTGCACTGGTCGGAGCTTTACTGAATGCTACTCGATTAGATTTAGGTACATTTAAAATTGAACCACAAAGTGTTGATGTTAAAACGTTACTTGAAAAAATCGAAAAGCAATACTCCTCTCAGATTGTAACAAAATCATTAGTATTCAAATCAAAAATTGATACGTCTATTAAGACCATAATTGCTGACACTACAGGTTTAAATCTTATCCTTGATAACCTTATATCCAATGCTGTCAAATATTCACGTGAGGGAGGAGTGGTACAGGTCACACTTTCTGATGTGAGTAAGTATAATATTCAGATTGAAGTTGCAGATCAGGGTTATGGTATCCCAGCCGATCAGCATGGCAATATTTTTACCAAAATGTTTCGAGCTGACAACGTGATAACTCTTGATACCGTAGGTACTGGGCTAGGTCTTTATATGGTGGAATCAGTCGTGCGTTCGCTCGGTGGTACGATCACCTTCACCTCAAAGCTCAATGAAGGCACATCTTTCATCGTGACCTTACCTAAAACAATGAAACCCAAAAAAGGCTCCTCAAAACTTACATAAGATTTGAGAAATTGTAATTAGTCTAGTGTTTCTTTAATCGTCTCAACAATGGTGCTGAGTGAATTGTCTGACTTTAAAATGTACGTGTATGCATGTGCAGACAGTGCAGCAGCAATGGTCTCCATGTTGCTGTTGTTAGTCAAAACCACTATTTGTGGTTTGGTTTGGAGTTTTTTTGATTCATGAATTTGCTTTGCTACCTCTATTCCGTCCATAACCGGCATCATAATATCTAGTAGTACTAAATCCACTTGCTGTGTCTCCAATATTTCCATACACGCACTACCGTCGGCTGCCTCAAGTAGAGTGTATTCTTCTTGGGAAAGTTTATCTACTAAAATTTTCCTCAGAGATTTTTCGTCATCAACGATAAGAATTGTTTTCATATTTTTTATTTAAAATTATTAGGATTCCATTAAGATTGTGTTGCGTACTTTTTTAAGCAACTCTTCTAAATCCATGTCGGACTTGAGTATGTACTCAGTAATCCCTACCTCATGCGCCGTTCCTACATTATTCACGTCATCTTGATTAGTCATTACAATGACGGTAGCTTTTTTACCCCAGGGGTCTAATCTCAGCCTTTTAAGCATTTCTTGTCCTCCCAGGTTAGGCATTTTCAAATCCAGGAGAATTACTTCTGGTTTCTCTTTTAGAGCTAGGTCAAGTCCTATTTTACCATCTTCGGCTTCCAGGACTTGATAGTTCTTGTTTTCTAGTGCGTCACGTATTACATTACGCAAACTCCTTTCATCCTCAATTACTAATACTTTCTTCATATTGACTGGTTACTAGTTACTTTACTAAGTGTACTATAAATGTGAGGTACTGGGGTGCCATTTCCCCATCTGTATGAGCCATTTTGTAGAAAAACTTTACTCTGCAAAATCTCAAGGAAATTTCGTTTCTCAGTAATATCTCCATCTTGTAAAAAAACTTAAAATAATTCTGAACGTCTTTGTCTGAAACTTCAATCTCAGTACTTCTTCTTTAAATTTCTTTAATACAGTATTGGAAGGTACCCCAAATCTAAGACACCTTTTCTAAGTCTTTCAGTAATACACCAGCTCGGTATTTCTTGGTAAACACCCGCGCATTTTAGTATGAGTTTGAGGGGCACTTATGAAGTTAGACGGAGGCGACCTCGGACGTATTGAGAAGGAGGAAGTAATTGAACATCAAGCAATTGGAACTGCTGAACGGTACCTTTCAAGGCATGTGAACCAAAAAATCTCTGTTTCGAATAGTGCTAACGTGCTTGATAATGTGATAATGGTGTCAGGTACCTTTTATGCAAGTATAGCCACATGGGAAGAGTGCCAAGAATAGATGTTGGAGGTGAAATCTACCACATCATAAACAGAGTAAATGCTTGACGACAAATCTTTGACACCGCTTTCATCCGGCACCTCCTTTCATATAAATCCCCATATCATAAAATCCCACCATCGCCCCCGCCAGTCAGCCAGTAAAAGAATACCGCAATTAATACTAGTATTAATTGCGGTATTCTTTTATGTAAATCCTTAATCAGCGGTGGTATAGTTAGTAGAGTATGAAAAAGAAGGGAGGAAACATATATGGGATTGCATCAGTGATTGTCTTGGTAGTTATTGGCATTGTATTGCTTGGTGGCGGTACCTATTATTACCAAACTGAAATCAGGGAGCATTTGGAATCTCAAGAAGTTTTAGAATATGACTACCGAGGTCAGGAAGAGTTAAATGAAGTCAGTATTCAAGAAGAAATTGTTCAGGTGCAGGAGGGTATTACTGAAAGTAAGCCTGTGATGAAAGAGTCTGAAGTAGAGGTAGTACAACAACCTCAAGTTCAGCAACAGGTGGTCCCACCAGTGGTCACCGAGCCTGCTTTTGTCAGTGAGCCCGATACTAGTACAGGGAACGTAGGCAATAGTCCTTCCTACATCCCCCCAATACAGATAGAAACATGTGTGAGCAACAGTGCTCCTGTGTTTACCCACGACATAACCGACGTGTCACGCATATACCAAATCACTCCGCCGGGGACGATATTTAGTAATGATGTGGTGAAGTCTCATTCGTATCTTTGGATAGAAGACGGAAAGAAAGTGCCGGTGTATGCACCTGTAGATATGAATCTGTCGTCGGGATCGTACTCTTCAAACGGAACCGTTGCGCACTTTCTCCTGTTTTTCAAAGTAAGTTGTGAAGTTGAGGTGAAGTTTGACCATATCCTTGAACCTGTCCAAGCCATAAGAGATGTACTGCCAGCAGAACCTGCTCTCAACGACTCACGCACGAGTGCTCCAGCAGACAAAGTATTCTTTAAGGCGGGAGACCTTGTTGGCTATACCCCGGGGAATCCTGGTTCCCACAACTGGGACTTTGGAGTGTACAACACAACGCTGTATCCAAACCCGGTCACAAAAGGAGTGGCGAACCTTGCTGAAATAGATAAACGTGCAGACTGCGCATACGACTATTTCACCACTGAAAAGAAAAATACATACAGGGATTTATTTTTGACAGAAATAGGAGGTAGTTCCAAAGCAATCAAGTATTGCGCTGACTAAATATTGTATCGAGTATTTTGTTATAATGACCATATGATTAAGCCAGTGATTGATGTAAAACGGTTGGAAGATATGGAGGCTGGCGACTTGTGTACGAAGTCAGACTTTGAAGGAACACACGTGTTGGAAGGAGATCTCAGTGGGGAACCTTTGGATGATTTGTCTTTAGAAAAAGTTTTCCTTGAAGGAGTGACACTCAACCAATGCAAGATTGCTGACTTTAGTGCGCTTGATTGCATATTTTCAGGATGTAATTTTGCAGGTGTAGGAGTAGAGCAGCCGTACTTTACAAGACTGGAGGTGAAAGGGTGTCGAATGCAGGGAATACAGCTCGCACAAGCACGAGTGTTCGATAGTGCTTTTTTTTCTTCAAAACTTAATACTGCAAACTTCCGCTTTAGTAAAATAAAAAAGGTTCTGTTTGATTCGTGTGACCTCTCTGAGGTTGACTTCATCAATGCGGAGCTTAAGGATGTTGTTTTTACAAACTGTAATCTCAGTGGTGCAAACTTCTCACAAGCTGTTCTCACTGACGTCGATATAGCAGGATCTCAAATAGAGAACATTATCATAGACCCTGCCTCCATAAAACAGATGTTTGTAGATACAGGGCAAGCCCTCTACCTCTCATCAATTTTTGGCCTGAAGATTCGGGATTGATAATAAAAGTCGGGTATTTTATTGCGCTGGGTCACATAAGTAAGTATTTTTTATATAAATGAAGTTTTGGTATACTGCATTTATGAAGACTCAAACATTTTTTGACCTTAGTGCGATACGTAGAAAGAAATGCAAAAAAAGCTAACCTTGTAAAGAGAGCTGAAGATTGGAGATGGTCCAGCATTTGGAGAAGGGAAAACATTTCACAGAAACAAATAAAGCTTCTTTCATCATGGCTTATTTCACAACCGGATGATTACCTTCAGTTGCTAAATAAATCACTAACTCAAAGCGAAGAGGAAGCACTTGAGCGTTCAGAAGCTAAAGACGTTGCTTATGGAAATGATACTTGGGTAGAAAAGGTAGTTAAGAAGTTTGGACTAGAACAGACCTTGCGAAAAATAGGAAGACCGTGGAAGTTGTAAAATAAATGTTGGCTGTCCTCGTTTACTTGAAGATGCAGTCGAGCGCTCAGTAAAGTTGGTCTTACGCAGTATGCAACAACTCTTTGAACTTGATCCTGAACAACTCTAAGCTCAGTCGAATCAGGTTAAGGAAGACTTGCTGCTGCCATAGCAAAATTGAAATAACAGAGGACTCGAAACTTGTGGTGTAACCATTTAAAAAACAAACAGTCTGCAAATATGCAGGCTGTTTTCTTATTTGATACCAACTCGACGATAGATTTCCCCCATGTGAAATTTACTTTAGTCATTCATGCGGTATTATAAGATGTATTGATCACTTATACGTAGTGATTGTAGGTTCTTTAATTAATTCCTGTGGGAGGGAAAAATGAAAAAATTAGTATTAGCAGCTGCGGCTGCTGCACTCATGACTGGGTCAGCAGTATCTGCAGGTCCAGAGGAGGCCGTTGAGGGTCTGGTGGTTGAAACAGTGTTTTCACCAGTTGCCTGGTGGGTAGGCATAGATCGTCAGCCTAATGCCGTATGTGGCGTTGCCGCTGCCGGGGGTGGACTGGTATACATCCCTCTAGCGGTACTCAACAATTTCGTCGTGCGTATGGCTGACGATCCAAATGAGTGGGTTCCAGTAGTGGCTCGATGCTAAACAAAAAAACCTGAGCGATATTCGCTCGGGTTTCTTTTTTTGATACACTACCTAAGGTGTGGTTTCAGAAAGTGGTGTATTTCAAGGTTTTTAATCATAAACTCCAAGAAAAATACAAAAATGTGCTCAGCGCAATTCGTCTACACATGAAAAGATAAGAAAGACCCGTCATTATTAAAAATTGATGGACCGTTCCTGAGCAGGAGATGGATGATGGGCAGGAGATTGTCCGTCTTTCAGAAGAAGTATTAGCTCAGAAGCGGGAGTAAGCCTTCGTGCTTATTTACGTGTATACTAATACACATTGCTAATTACAAAATATTTGTATGGAAGAAGAAAATAAGAAGGTAGACGAGTCAGGAGTGACTGCACCAAAAGAAGAAAGTGACCATAAGGCGACACAGGCTGGAGCATCAGCCGCGAAAGCAACAACAGACACAAAGAAAATATGGATTGTGTTGGCTATTATCATCGGAGCACTGTTGGTGTTTGGTGTGATATCGAATTCAAAGAAGGTAGATACTGTCGATGGACAGATTACTACAGAGAAACGTGATGCAGAGTATGTGCTCGCAACTGTCAATGGAGAACCTATTTTACAAAAAGACCTCGATGAACGAGTGTCTGAAGCTGCTCAGAATATTGCTGCTCAAGGAATTGATCTGAATGATGCTACACAACGGACCACAGTCGAGACTCAAATTCTTGAGGATATGATTGATTATTCTTTGCTAATGCAAGCAGCAACAGAATCTGTGTTAACCATAGATACACAAGAGGTAGATGCTTTAGAGCAAGGGTATATACAACAGGCAGGAGGGGAGGATATACTTGACGCAGAATTGGCTAAAATAGGTTTTACGCGAGAATCTCTCAAGGTTCAAATCTCAGAACAAGTGCGGCTACAGCAATATATCTTACAGAATACTGAAGTAGTAGAAGTAAAAGAAGAGGATGCCCGCGCATTTTATGAAAGTTTGATAGCAGGATCAGGACAAGAAGAAGCACCTGCTTTTGAAGAAATACGTGAACAAATCGCATCACAACTGACTATGAACGCACAACAAGAATCTGTACAAAGCCTCGTTGCAACACTTCGCGCAAGTGCAGAGGTGACTATCAACTAGTGTTGTACACATAATATACAAACACCGCCAGCACACCGGCGGTGTTTTGTTTATCTGATAAGTATGCAGGTTTACTGTTCTACACTGCGTCGATAACCGACCTGAGTTTGTCATCAACTTCTGCTGAAATTACCTGAAGTGATTCATTGTCAATCATGCGCATTGCTGTAGCGGGGAGGACTGCTGATACACGCACTGCGTCTTTGTTTCCATATATCAGCACATTACAGGGGAGCAGAAGACCAATTTTCTTTTGTCTTGTAATGCTCGGTGTGCAAACGGTGGGTTGCAGGCACTAAGTATCATGTAGTGGCCGTGGTCGACATCAAGTTTCTTTTTCATGGTCGCTTTGACGTCGATTTCCGTTAACACCCCAAGGCCTTCTTAGGTAAGTTCATCCGTATTTTTGTAAGTGCTTCCCCGTCTGAAAGAACCACTTCTTTTAAATATCCATATTGCATATGGCGCATATGGCAGCATATTAAGACTGCATATAGTTTTGTATAATCTATGGCGAGTTTGATACACTGATTGTAATGTCTGATTCAATAAGGACCATAAAAATTTTGTGAAATTGTGTACGCATGACTATTATTAAGTTAACAATTGAGTATGAATGAAATAGAAACTGAAAATCAGGAGCTTACAAAAAATGAGCGTAACGAGATAAAGCGGAAAAAAACAAACGCTGCACACGAACGTAAAGTAAAGCTACTAAAAATGAAACGGATGGCGCCTTGGATGATATTTTTATTGCTAATGGTCGGTGGTATATATGGAAGTTCTATACTAGCGCAAAAAAGCAATGCGTCACGTCCCGGAGAAGCTGTA